>JBFWIY010000040.1:0-5660 GCA_050255855.1 Desulfovibrionaceae bacterium | reverse complement strand
GGCGCGAAGTCCTGCTCACTCATGGCATCAGGGGTCTAGCGCAATTCCGTAACCAGGTCAAAACACATCTGTGTGACGGTTGCGCGCGGCCGGGGGCGACTTGACGAACCGGGCCCGGTGCCGTAGGAAAAACACCCCGCCCGGAACACGCGGAGGTTCGCATGGACACCCGATTCGAGGCCTTTTTCCAGGCCGAGGCCCGCCTCTTTCTGCTCACCGCCATCAAGATCGCCCTGAGCGAGGACGGCCCGGACCTGACCAGCCAGGGCGTGTTCGCCCCGGACGACCGCGCCCGGGCCCGGGTGGTGGCCAAGCAGTCCACCCTGGTGGCCGGACTGCCCATCATCCCGCTGGTGCTGGAGTTCGGCGGCGACGAGCCGGACTGCGCCACGGCCCTGCACGCCGCGGACGGCGACCGGGTGGCCCCGGGCGACGTGGTGGCCGAGATCCGCGGCCCGGCGGTGAAGCTGCTCAAGGCCGAGCGGGTCATCCTCAATTTCATCACCCACCTCTCGGGCATCGCCGAGCTCACCGCCCAGTACGTGGCCCGGCTGGAGGGCACGGCCACCCGCCTGCTGGACACCCGCAAGACCCTGCCCGGCCTGCGCTATCCCGAAAAATACGCAGTGCTCTGCGGCGGCGGGGTGAACCACCGCCTGAACCTGGTCGAGATGCTCATGCTCAAGAACAACCACATCGACCGCGCCGGGGGCATCACCCCGGCCGTGGCGCGCCTGCGCGAGGCCTACTCGCCCTGCCCGCCCATCGAGGTGGAGTGCCGCACCGAGGCCGAAGTGCGCGAGGCCGCGGCCCTGGGCGTGGACCGCATCATGCTCGACAACATGGCCCCGGAGGCCATGCGCGCGGCCCTGACGCTCATTCCGGAGGACACCGAGACCGAGGTGAGCGGCGGCGTGACCCTGGAGACCATCCGGGACATCGCCCTGCTCGGCCCGGACTACGTGTCCGTGGGCCGGCTCACCCACTCCGCCCCGGCCTCGGACTTCAGCATGCGCATCGAGGCGGTCCGGTCATGAATCATCACAAGATCATCAGCGCCAGGCGCGCGGAGCTGGGCCCCCGGCTGGCCATCCTGGCCCACCACTACCAGTCCGACGACATCGTGCGCCACGCCGACGTGGTGGGCGACTCCCTGGAGCTGGCCCGGCGCATCCCGGAGCTCACGGCCGAGCACATCGTGTTCTGCGGGGTGTGGTTCATGGCCGAGACCGCGGCCATCCTCTGCCGCCCGGACCAGACCATCCACATCCCGGACCGCACGGCCTCCTGCGCCCTGGCGGACATGGCCCGGGCCGAGGACGTGGCGCGGGTCATTTCCGGGCTTACGGCCGGGTTTACGGATGGCCCCTCGGCCCCGACCCTGGCCCCGGTGGCCTACGTGAACACCTCCGCCGCGGTGAAGGCCGTGGTGGGCGCGGCCGGGGGCAGCGTGTGCACCTCGGCCAACGCGGGGACCATGCTGCGCTGGGCCCTGGATCGCGCCGACGCCGCCCTGTTCCTGCCGGACCGCAACCTGGCCCGCAACACGGCCCGCAGCCTGGATATCCCCGCCTCCGCCGTGGCCCGGGTGGACCTGACCCGGCCCGAGCCCCGGCCCGGCATCACCGTCTACACCTGGCCCGGGATCTGCCCGGTGCACGACGTGTACCTGCGCTCGGACCTGCACCGCCTGCGCGCCGCGCACCCCGGGGCGCGCATCGTGGTCCACCCCGAGGCCCCGGCCGACGTGGTGGAGGCCGCGGACGGCGCGGGCTCCACGTCCTACCTCATCACGGAGGCCGAACGGGCCCCCGAGGGCGCGACCCTGGTCGTGGGCACCGAGGCCAGCCTGGTGGACCGCCTGGCCGCGCGCTGGGCCGGGCGCAAGACCTTGCTGCACCTGCGCACCGGGCGCTGCGACGACATGGCCAAGATCACCGAGGCCAAGCTCGCCGCCCTGCTCACCAACCTGGAGGCCGATCCGCCCGTGACCGTGGATCCGGCCGTCAAGGAGCCCGCGCGGCTGGCCCTGACGCGGATGCTCCAAGCGAGCCGCTAGCATGCATACCTATCGCCTCAAGACCGACGCCCTGGTCATCGGCTCCGGCATCGCGGGCTGCACCGCCGCCCTGACCCTGGCCGACGCCGGCATCTCCGTCACCCTGCTCACCAGCGCCGAACAGCTGGTGAGCGGCAACACCCCGCTGGCCCAGGGCGGCATCGCCACCCTGGCCCCGGGCGAGGACCCCCGCCAGTTCGAGCGCGACATCCTCACCGCGGGCTGGAAGCAGAACTACGTCAAGGCCGTGCACTACCTCTGCCGCCGCGGCCCGCAGGTCCTGGAAGACCTGCTGGTGAACCGCCTGCACGTGCCCTTCGCCCGCACCACCGGGGACGACGGCTCCGGGGACGGCCCCTTCCTGCACACCCGCGAGGGCGGCCACTCCAACCCGCGCATCCTGTTCTGCGCCGACCACACCGGCCGCAACATCATCGAGGGGCTCGCCGCGGCCGTGGAGGCCCACGAGGGCATCACCGTGCTCACCCAGCGCACGGCCATCGACCTGCTGACCACCCACCACCACGCCCGGCACCTGGACTTCATGTACAGCCTCACCAACCAGTGCGTGGGGGCCTACGTGTTCAACCAGCAGCTCGGCCGGGTGGAGACCCTGCTCTCCGACTGGACCGTGCTGGCCACGGGCGGCGTGGGGCAGATCTACCTGCACACCACCAACCCCCCGGGCTCCATCGGCTCGGGCCTGAGCATGGCCAACCGGGCCGGGGCGCGCATCCTGGGCGCGGAGTACGTGCAGTTCCACCCCACGGCCCTGTACCAGGGCTCGCGCAAGTCCGGGCAGCGCTTCCTGGTGAGCGAGGCGGTGCGCGGCGAGGGCGCGGTGCTGGTCAACGGCAAGGGCGAACCCTTCATGCAGCGCTACGACCAGCGCGCCGACCTGGCCCCGCGCGACGTGGTCACCCGGGCCATCATGGACGAGCTGCTGCACACGGGCGAGGACTGCGTGTACCTGGACGCCAGCCACATGCACGCCGACCCCAAGGAGCGCTTCCCCACCATCTACGAGCGCTGCCAGAAGGACCTGGGCGTGGACATGCGCTGCGACCACATCCCGGTGGTGCCCGTGGCCCATTTCTTCTGCGGGGGCGTGCAGGTGGACACGGCCGCCCGCACCACCCTGGAGCGGCTGTACGCCGCCGGGGAGTGCTCGTGCACGGGAGTGCACGGGGCCAACCGCCTGGCCTCCACCTCGCTGTTGGAGGCCCTGCTCTGGGGCCACGCCGCGGCCGAGGACATCAAGCGCCGCCGCAGCCACAAGTCGCACCTGAGCCGCAAGCTCATGGACTCCATCCCGGACTGGGAGGCCCTGAGCACCACGCCCAACGAGGACCCGGCGCTCATCGCCCAGGACTGGAGCACCATCCGCAACACCATGTGGAACTACGTGGGGATCTCGCGCAGCACGAGCCGGCTGGCCCGGGCCTTCTCGGACCTGCGCAGCCTGTACAAGAACCTGGTGGACTTCTACAAGGCCACCCCGGTCTCCAAGCCGATCATCGACCTGATGCACGGCTGCCAGGCGGCCTACACCATCACACTGGCCGCCATGCGCGACCGCGAGAGCAAGGGCTGCCACACCCGGGTGGACTAGACCCCGCCCGCCCCGGCGCGCAAAAAACGGCCCCGGACCGCACGGTCCGGGGCCGTTTTGCGTCTACTTCCGCCAGAACTCCGGCACGAAAAGGATAAGGACGGTGTAGATCTCCAGCCGTCCCAGGAGCATGCAGAAGGCCAGCACCACCTTGGCCGTCTCCGGCAGGTAGGCGTAGTTGTCCGTGGGGCCCACGTTGCCCAGGCCCGGGCCGATGTTGCCGATGCAGGCCAGCGTGGCCGAGAAGCTCGTGACCACGTCCACCCCGGTGGCCGCCACCAGGAACGAGCAGCCCGTGAAGAGCATGAGCCAGAGCAGGAAAAAGCCCCAGATGGAGCTGATGACGTCGGCGGGCACCACGGCGTTGCCGAACTTCACCTGCATGACGCTGCGGGGATGGATGAGCCGGAAGAGCTCGTGATACGAGCGCTTGAGCAGGATCTGGATGCGCATGACCTTCATGCCGCCGCCGGTGGATCCCGCGCACCCGCCCACGAACATGCAGAAGAGCAGCAGGGCCTGGGCCAGGGCGGGCCAGGCCTCGTAGTCCGCCGTGGCGAACCCCGTGGTGGTCAGGATGCTGGCCACCTGGAAGGCCGAATACCGCGCCGCGTCCGCCACGCTATGGTAGTCCCCGGCGGCCAGCACATAGACGCCGATGATGAGCGTGAGCCCGAGGAACAGGGCCATGTAGAACCGGAATTCCGGGTCCTTGAACATCTTCTTGGGCTGGCCGATGAGCACCAGGTAGTGCAGGGAGAAGTTGATGCCCGCGATGACCATGAACACCGTGATGACCCAGTCGATGTAGGCCGAGTCAAAGGCCGCCACCGAGGCGTTGCGCGTGCTGAATCCGCCCGTGGCCATGGTGCCGAAGGTGTGGCACAGGGCGTCGAACAGGTCCATGCCGCCGAGCATCAGCAGCACCGTCTCCACCGCGGAAAACAGCAGGTAGACCTTCCAGAGCACCGTGGCCGTATCCTTGATGCGCGGCTTGAGCTTGTCCGGCACGGGCCCGGGCACCTCGGCCTTGTAGAGCTGCATGCCGCCGATGCCCAGGAAGGGCAGAATGGCCAGCGAAAGCACGATGATGCCCATGCCGCCCAGCCAGTGGGTCAGGCTGCGCCAGAAGAGCAGCCCGCGCGGCACGGCCTCGATGTCCACCAGCACGCTGGAGCCGGTGGTGGTGAACCCGGAGAGCGACTCGAACAGGCAGTCGGTGAAGGTGGGGAAGGCGCCCGCCAGCCAGAAGGGCAGCGCCCCGAACACCCCGGCCGCCACCCAGCCCAGGGCCACGATGGCCATGCCCTCGCGGTGGTTGAGCGCCTTGCTCCCGCCCCGCTCGCGAAAGGCCAGGAACAGGACGGCCCCGCAGCCCACGGTGACGGCGCAGCTCTCCACCAGGGGCATGAACCCGGCGTCGCGGTAGTACGCGGAAAAGGCGATGGCCCCGAGCATGGTCAGCCCCACGCAGGCCGACAGGGCCCCGATGACGTAGAGCACGTAACGCCAGCGCATGGCCTAGACGATCTCCGCCATCCCTGCGGCCTCGCGCCGTTCCATGAACTCCACGGTGACGTCCAGGGCCTGCTCCACCTTGGGGATGTTGTCCCGGGTGGAGAGGATGATCATGTGATCGCCGGGGCGGATGACCGTGTCGCCGCGCGGGATGATGACCTCCTGGCCGCGCTGGAAGCACAGGATGAGCGCGCCCTTGGGAAATTTGATGTCCTTGAGCGGCTTGCCCACCACCCCGGACTTCTCCTGGGCGATGGCCTCCAGGACCTCGGCCTCCTCGGCCTGGAGCGAGGCCGTGGAGATGACCTGGCCGCGCCGGATGTAGTGCAGCAGGGAGTTGATAGCCGAGAGGCGCGGGCAGACCATGTGGTCGATGCCGATGGGCCCGATGAGGGGCAGGTAGGCAAAATTGTTGATGCGGGTGATGGTCTGGCGCGCGCCCATGCTCTTGGCCAGCAGGCAGGAGAGGAT
>JBFWIY010000039.1:0-11319 GCA_050255855.1 Desulfovibrionaceae bacterium | reverse complement strand
CTGGGGTCCATGCTCTTCAAGAAGAGCATGGACTACACCCGCGACCGCGGCACCCACATCCTGGAAGGCCAGACCATGGTGGAGAACCTGGCCATGCAGGCCCTGGCCCGCAAGTTCGGCTTCGCCATCAGCAAAAACCACGAAGACCCGGAACTCGTGGACATGGTGCTGAAAATGAACTGAGCCCGCTCACGCGGGTTTTATGGGGACGAGTTTCAAGAGGGCGGCCGCAGCGCGTCTGTGGGCCGCCCGAACCCATTCCGCCATGGATCGCGCTGGGTTCGGGTCCAGGGATGGCCGCGACGACGGGATCAGATTCCGATGCGAAAATGACGGTCGTTCATCCAGGCGTTCGACGCCGTCTCCGGGCGCGAGCGCGGGAACATGCGCAACGATCTCCAGCCAGGGCCTCCGGCTAGGGCGCGAACATCTCCGAAAGCGTCTTCAACACCAGGGCCTGCTGCGGCCGGGTCAGCCTGCCCATGCGGCCCACGAGGCGCTGCTTGTCCAGCGTGCGGAGCTGGTCAAGACAGACCTGGCCGGCGCGGCCCTTGATGGTGAGCTGCGGCCGGAACGGCCAGGGGCGCAGGGTGCTGGTCAGGGGGGCGACGAGGACCGTCCGCAGGGACTGATTCAGCTCGTCCGGGGAGACGATCACGGCGGGCCGGGTCTTCTGCATCTCGCTGCCCACGGTGGGGTCGAGGCAGACCCAATGGACCTCGAACCGTTTGGGCTGGTCGGCTACCACGTCCAGTCCTCATCCGTGAAGGTGGCGGGGGCGGTCCAGGCCGGGTCGGGGACGGCCGCCCCGGCTTCTTCCGCAGCCGCGCTTCTGGCGGCCTCGGCCCAACCCTGACGGGCGGCATGCTCGGGAGAGAGCAGGATTCCCCGCTCCGTGACCGACAAGGTGACGGGCCCGGTCAGCCCGGCCTGTTCGAGGATGGCCTTGGGCAGGCGGACTCCCTTGGAGTTGCCGATCTGAATCAGTTGCGTCTGCATGGCTTCACCTCCGAAATGTGACTACAAAGTAATTACATTCCCCCCGGGAGTCAAGGCGGGGATCCGCTCCCGGCCCGTTTTCCCGGGGCCGCGCCGGAGGCTTGCCTCCCTCCGCCCGCGCCGGGAGGAGGGCCGTCGAATCCACTTGGCTATCGGCTCGCGGGACGATAGACTGCCATCCATGAAAGTGTTGCGAGCGGCGCGCATGGAGCGGTGCATCGGGTGTCACAGTTGTTCGCTGGCCTGCGCCCGGCAGGTGCATTCCATGATTTCCTGGGCCACGGCGGGGATCCGCATCCGCAGTTCCGGGGGCATGAGCACCGGGTTCATGGCCACGGTGTGTCTGGCGTGCGATCCCGCGGCCTGCGTCGAGGCGTGCCCCACCGGGGCGTTTTCCCAGCGCCGGGGCGGCGGGGTGTTGGTGAAGCCCAAGCTGTGCATCCGCTGCGGCTCGTGCGCCAAGGCCTGCCCGGTGGGGGCGGTGGCTTTGGGGGACGACGGGCGGCCCTATGTGTGCATCCATTGCGGCCGCTGCGTGGAGTTCTGCCCGCACGACTGCCTGGAGCTGGTGGAGCTGGGTCCGCGGGCCGGGGAGCAGGGGGCGGCCGCGGCCGCGGTCCCCGGGCCCGCCGAGGAGCCGTCGTCATGATGCGCGACCATTTCCGGGTGCTGGTGGCGGACCTGAGCTCGGGCCGCAGCCGGGTGGAGCTCCTCGACGGCCGGGACCAGGTGGCCGGGGGCTCGGGCCTGGCGGCTCTGCTGTTCGGGCGCTACGGCCACGCGGACCGGCCCTGGGACGACCCGGACCAGCCCTTCATCCTGGCCGTGGGCCCGCTGACCGGGCTGTTCCCGCTCATGAGCAAGGCCGTGGCGGCCTTCAAGTCGCCTTACCACGACCAGTACGCCGAGAGCCACGCGGGCGGGCGCAGCGCGCTCGCCATCGCCTTTGCCGGGTACGACGCCCTGGTGGTGGTGGGCCGGGCGCGGCGGCTGACGGTGCTGGCCGTGGGGTCGCGCCGGGTGGAGATCAAGGACGTCCACTATTTCCAGGGGGCGGACGCCCTGGCCGGGGGCAAGGCGCTGCGGCGCATGTATCCGGGCTCGGGGCACCGCAGCATCATGCGGATCGGGGAGGCCGGGGAGCGCGGTTCGGCCATGGCCTGCATCAACGTGGACACCTACCGGCACTTCGGGCGGCTGGGCGGCGGCGCGGCCATGGGGGCCAAGAACCTCAAGGCCGTGGTGGTGCTGGGGGACGGCGAGTTCCCGGCCCCGCCGGGCAAGGACTACGCCAAGCTGTACGCGGCCATCCACCACCAGCTCACCGACACCCGGATGATGAGCAAATATCACGACCTGGGCACAGCCGGGAACGTGCTGGCCCTGAACGAGCTCAAGAGCCTGCCCTGGCGCAACCTCCAGGCCAGCACGGACCCGGAGGCGGACAAGATCAGCGGCGAGCGGTTCGGCGACGACGTGCTGCTGCGCAACATGGCCTGCGCCGGGTGTCCGGTGGGCTGCGTGCACGTGGGGTTCGTGCGGGAGCGGTTTTCCGAGGAGCACCGCTACCTGTACCGGCAGGTGAGCTACGACTACGAGCTGATCTTCGCCGAGGGGAGCATGCTCGGGGTGACGGACCCCTTCCACGCGCTGGGGATCATGGACGAGATCGAGAAGGCCGGGCTGGACGCCATGGGCGCGGGGGTGGCCCTGGCCTGGGCCACCGAGGCCCTGGAGAAGGGCGTGGTGGGCGAGGCCGAGACGGGCGAGGCCCTGGCCTTTGGCGACGCCGCGGCCTATCGCCGGGCGGTGTGGCGGCTGGCGCGCGGGGAGAACGAGTTCTGGCGGACGCTGGGGGACGGCGTGGAGCGGGCCGTGGCGCGGTACGGGGGCGGGGATTTTTCCTGCGTGCTGGGCCAGGAGATGGCGGGCTACGCCACGGGCGAGGTGTTTTTCGCGGCCCAGTCCATGGGGTTCCGGCATTCGCACCTGGATTCCGGGGCCTATTCCTATGACCAGAAGCACCAGGAGCACGACGCGGCCAAGGCCGTGGGCTATCTGGTGGAGGACGAGCGGGCGCGAGCGCTGCTGACGTGCATGGTGAGCTGCCTGTTCGCCCGCGGGGTGTACAAGGACGAGCTGCTGGCCGAGGCGTTGGGCTGCGTGGGGTACGGCGGCCTGGCCGGGGACCTGGCGGGCCTGGGCGAGCGGGTGCAGCGTCTGCGCTGGCGCACGCGGTTCGCCACGGGCTATGCGCCGGAGTCGGTGCGCATTCCCAAGCGGTTCCTGGAGGTGACGACCTGGAAGGGGCCGGTGGACGTGGGCTATCTGGAGGAGCTGCGCGGCCTGTACGCGGCGCACATCCGGGAGCTGGCCGCGCCCGCGGAGCCGGCGGGGGGCGGCGAGGCCGGGCCGGGCGCGGAGCCCGGCGCGAAGGCGGGCGGGGCCGCGGGGGGCATCCCGGGCGCGGGCGCCGGTGGGGCCGGGCCCGAGGTCGCGGGCGGGTCTCCGGCGACGCCGGCGACGCCGGAGTCCGGGCCGGCCGGATCCTGAGTCCGGGCGGCGCAGGCGCACAATCTCCCGTGAAAAGGCTTGCCAACGCCCGCCGGATTCGATAAACACGACGTCTCCCTGCACGGGGAGCCGGGCCGAGGTAGCTCAGTTGGTAGAGCAGGGGACTGAAAATCCCCGTGTCGGCAGTTCAATTCTGTCCCTCGGCACCATGAAGATCAAAGCCCCAGGCATCCGCCTGGGGCTTTTCGTTTCTGGGTGCGCGGGCTGCGGTTGTCATGTCGAATTTGTTTATCTACTTCCAGTATGGGATGAAGGGATTTGAGTTCGATTTAGGGAGAAATAGTGGATTCAAATGGGCTTGTTTCCTGCGCGCCGCAGTCAACGCGCTCGGCGGTCCGATGCCGCCTCTGGGCGACGGGGATTGCGGCGGGACGCGACGTTCGTTGCGGCCCGCTTTCGCTCGCCTCGGCCCGCCCGGCCGGTCAGGCCTCCATGCCCTCGGCCTCGATCTCCGCGATGAAGGCCGACACCAGGTCCGGGTCCAGATGGTCCCCGGCCAGCTTGCGCAGGATGGCGAAGGCCGCGTCCACGGACCGCCCTTGCTGGTAGGAACGGTCCGTGGTGATGGCGTCGAAACAGTCGGCCACCGCCACGATGCGCACGCCCTCGGGGAGCTCCCCGGCCGGGACGCCGTGCGGATAGCCCGTGCCGTCCATGCGCTCGTGGTGGGAGCGCACGAACTCCAGCACCGGGCCCAGAAAGTCGAGCCCCTGGAGGATCTGCTCCCCCCAGAGCGGATGGTTGCGGATCTCCTCGAACATCTCCGGGTCGGGCCGGGTGTCCGAATTGGTCAGGAGCCGGTCCGAAAAGCCGATCTTGCCGATGTCGTGCAGCATCCCGCCGATGCGGACGTGCTCGACCTCCTCCTCGTCCATGCCCCGGCGGCGGGCCAGGCGCTCGGCGTAGCGCGAGACCCGCTCCGCGTGCCCCTTGGTGTACACGTCGCGCGCGGACAGGGCGTTGGCCATGCCGATCACGGTCTTGAGCGCGTTGGCCTTGAGCTGCTCCAGCAGCAGCTCCAGGTTGTACTGGCGGGCCTCGATGCCCACCATCATCATGCCCACGGCCTCGGACACCTCCCGGATCTCCTGGGGATATTCCGGACGGGTGAGGCGCAGGATGTCCTCGGAGTACTCCCCTGCCGCGATCCGTTTGATGATCTCCAGCAGCTCCTCTTGTCCTTTCATGTGGCCTCCTTGGCGCGCACCAGGAATCGGTCCCCTGCGGTGCGGATCGGTCCGGGGCGAAGCACGGCGCGCATGAACGGGTGGTCGCATGGATCCGCTGTTATGCTTCTTCGCATAGATCCGTCTTCGATGAAAGGCCGCGCGAATCGCGCCCCCCTCGCGCCGGGCCCTTGTCCCGCCCCGGACCCGCGGGGCGGGGGGGGCCGCCTGGCGAGGCCCGGCCCGTGCGGATTCCCGCGCTGCGGGGGCCGCCCCGGTGCGGAGCGATGGTGGTCCGGCCCGGCATTCGGCCCGGCATCCAGGGCGACCCGTGGCGCGCCCGTCCGCCGGGTCGCCGGGCCACCGCGCCGGGGCGAGGGAGAGGGGCGGAAATCGGGGCCGGGACGCTGACGACGGCGCGGCGCGGCCCGGGCGGGGCCAAGGTGTGGGGGCTTACAGTATTGACTCCCCGGTGGGCATGGGCCATATTTCGCATGGATCATTACCTTCCGGACGCCGTCGGATCGGAACGGCTCCGGCGGGATGCCCGCAATGGCATGCCTCGGGCGGGATTTCCCCGGCAGGGGGAGCCTGTCGCGACGATCGTTCTTTCTCCGATTCCAGGCCGCAGGCGGCCGGTCGGGCTACGGGGACGCGCCCCGGCCCGGGCGTCCGGTGCGGAAAAGGATGCTGCATGCGACGTTCCCACAAAATGGATGCAATGCTTCGGCTCGGGCCGGTTCTGGCGCTGCTGCTGGCCGGGATTCTGACCGCCGGCTGCGGCGACACGGCCAAAGGCCCCCAGGCCGCGGCGACCCCCGAGGTCTCCGTGGTGACCATCGTCCCTCGCTCCGTCACCCTCTCCACCCAGCTCTCCGGCCGCACCTCGGCCTTCCGCATCGCCGAGATCCGCCCCCGCGTCAGCGGGCTGATCCTGAAGCGGCTGTTCACCGAGGGCTCCAACGTGACGGCCGGGCAGGTGCTCTACCAGATCGACCCCGCCCCCTTCCAGGCCGAGCTCGCCAACGCCCAGGCCGACCTCGGCCAGGCCGTGGCCCAGCTCAAGTCCATCGGCTCCAAGGCCAAGCGCTACAAGGAGCTGCTGGGCGCCAAGACCGTGAGCCAGCAGGACTACGACGACGCCTCCGCCGCCCTCAACGAGCTGCGGGCCTCCATCGCGGCCCTCCAGGCCAAGGTGGACGTGGCGCGCATCAACCTGGGCTACACCCGCATCACCGCGCCCATCCCGGGCCGCATCGGCAAGTCCAGCGTCACGGACGGGGCCATCGTCACCGCCTACCAGAGCACCCCCCTGTCCACCATCCAGCAGCTCGACCCCATCTACGTGGACGTGCCCCAGTCCACCACCGACCTGCTGCGCATCCGCGCCCGCATCGCCAAGGGCGGGGTGGAGCACAACGCCCAGGGCCAGAACGTGGTGCGGCTCATCCTGGAGAACGGCGCGCCCTACCCCCTGGAGGGCGTCCTGCAGTTCAGCGACGTCACCGTGGACCAGACCACCGGCTCCGTGACCCTGCGGGCGGTCTTCCCCAACCCGGACGGGCTGTTGCTGCCCGGCATGTTCGTGGTGGCCGTGGTCAACGAGGGCGTGGAGGAACAGGGCATCCTCGTGCCCCAGCAGGCGGTCCAGCGCGACCACCAGGGCAACCCCTACGCCCTGACCGTGGACGCCGAGAACAAGGTCCAGCGCCGCGACCTGGTCCTGGACCGGGCCATGGGCGACCAGTGGCTGGTGGCCTCCGGACTGGACGGCGGCGAGCGCGTGGTCATGGAGGGCGTGCAGCTGATCCGGCCCGGCTCGACGGTCAAGGTCACGTCCGTGGCGGCCGAACCCGCCCCGGCTGGCTCCGCTCCGGTCCCGGCTGAATCCCCGGCCCCGGCCGCCCAACCCGCCGCCCCGGCTGGCTCCGCCCCGGCCGGCTCCGCCCCGGCCCCGGCCCCGGCCGCCGCGCCCGCGCCCAAGACCCCGCCCGAGGCCGGAGCCCGCTGATGCTCTCCAAATTCTTCCTCGACCGGCCGGTTTTCGCCTGGGTCATCGCCATCGCCATCATGGCCCTGGGCGGGCTCATGATCTACAAGATGCCCGTGGCGCAGTACCCGCCCATCGCCCCGCCCTCCATCTCCATCGACGCCTACTACACCGGCGCTTCGGCCGAGACCGTGGAGAACACGGTCACGCAGGTCATCGAGCAGAAGATGACCGGCCTGGACGGCATGCTCTACCTCACGGGCACCAGCTCCTCTTCGGGCGCTTCGCGCATCGAGCTGACCTTCGCCCCGGGCACGGACCCGGACCTGGCCTGGTCCAAGGTCCAGAACAAGCTCCAGCTGGCCATGGCCAGCCTGCCCAGCATGGTGCAGCGCGCCGGCATCAAGGTCAGCAAGTCCACCCGCAACTACCTCATCGTGGTCGGCCTCATCTCCGAGGACGGCAGCATGACCGGCGACGACCTGCGCGACTACGCCCAGTCCAACCTGGAGAAGGTCCTGGCCCGGGTCCCCGGCGTGGGCGAGGTGGAGAGCTTCGGCACCCAGTACGCCATGCGCGTCTGGCTCAACCCGGACCGCCTCACCAGCTACAATCTGACCATCGAGGACGTCATCGCCGCCCTCACGGCCTACAACGTGGAGGTCTCCGCCGGGCAGCTGGGCGGGACCCCGGCCGTGCCCGGTCAGCGGCTCAACGCCTCCATCGTGGTGCAGCACCTGCTCCAGACCCCGGAGCAGTTCGCCAACATCCCCATCCGCATCAACCAGGACGGCTCGGTGGTGCGCGTGCGCGACATCGGCCGCACCGAGCTGGGCACCGAGCGCTACGACGTCTCGGCCAACTTCAACGGCCACCCCT
Source organism: Desulfovibrionaceae bacterium (assembly GCA_050255855.1). Taxonomy (GTDB): domain Bacteria; phylum Desulfobacterota; class Desulfovibrionia; order Desulfovibrionales; family Desulfovibrionaceae. Next base: position 3,711 of record JBFWIY010000039.1, on the reverse strand, counting down.
CGGCGGGCATGGCCATCCGCCAGGCCGCCGGGGCCAACGCCCTGGATACGGCCAACGCCATCAAGGCCAAGCTGAAGGAGCTGAGCCACTACTTCCCGCCGGGCGTGAAGGTCATCTACCCCTACGACACCACCCCCTTCACCGTGGTGGCCATCGAGGAGGTGGTCAAGACCCTGTTCGAGGCCGTGCTTCTGGTCTTCGTCATCATGTACGTGTTCATGGGCAGCGTCCGGGCCACCATCATCCCCACCATCGCCGTGCCCGTGGTGCTGCTCGGGACCTTCGCCGTGCTCGGGCTCACCGGGTTCTCCATCAACATGCTCACCATGTTCGCCATGGTCCTGGCCATCGGCCTGCTCGTGGACGACGCCATCGTGGTGGTGGAGAACGTGGAGCGCATCATGAGCGAGGAGGGCCTATCGCCCCGCCAGGCCACGGCCAAGTCCATGGACGAGATCACCAGCGCCCTGGTGGGCATCGGCCTGGTGCTCTCCGCGGTGTTCGGGCCCATGGCCTTCTTCGGCGGGTCCACGGGCGTGCTCTACCGCCAGTTCTCCATCACCATCATCGCCTCCATGCTGCTCTCCGTGCTGGTGGCCTTGATCCTCACCCCGGTGCTCTGCGCCACCTTCCTGCGGCCCGTGCCCAAGGGGCACGACTCGGCCGAGCACGCCATCTTCTTCATGCGGCCCTTCTTCCGCCGCTTCAACGGGGCCTTCCACTGGGCCCGCAAGTCCTACGTGGAGATGGTGCGCCACTCCTACGTCAAGAAGATGCGCTACCTGCTCATCTACGTGGTGCTGGTGGTGGCGGTGGGCTGGCTCTTCCACCGCATGCCCACCTCGTACATCCCGGACGAGGACCAGGGCATCCTCATGGTCCAGGCCACCCTGCCCTCGGGCTCCACCCTGGAGCAGACCGAGGCGGTCATGGACCAGGCCATGGACTACTTCATGACCAAGGAGCGGGAGGACGTGGAGTCCTTCATGCCCGTGTCGGGCATCTCCTTCGGCGGCCAGGGCCAGAACATGGCCCTGGGCTTCGTCAAGCTGAAGGACTGGAAGCTGCGCCCCCGGCCGGACCAGAAGGTCAAGGCCATCGCCGGCCGGGCCATGCGCTTCTTCTCGGGCATCAAGGCCGCCCGGGTCTACGCCTTCCCGCCGCCCCCGGTGGTGGAGCTGGGCATGGCCACGGGCTTCGACTTCGAGTTGCAGGACGTGGGCGGAAACGGCCACACCAAGCTCATGGAGGCGCGCAACGAGCTCCTGGGCCTGGCGGCCAAGGACCCGCGCCTGGTCCGGGTGCGGCCCAACGGCGTGGAGGACGTGGCCGAGTACCACGTGGACGTGAACTGGGAGCGGGCCGGGGCCCTGGGCATCCCCATCGACTCCATCCACAACATCCTGTCCTCGGCCTACGGCAGCTCCTACGTCAACGACTTCGTCCAGGCCGGGCGGGTGAAGAAGGTCTACGCCCAGCTGGACGCCCCCTACCGCATGCTGCCCGAGGACCTGAACCGGCTCTACGTGCGCAACGACTCGGGCAAGATGGTGCCGTTCTCGTCCTTCGCCACCGGGAGCTGGGCCGTGGGCTCGCCCAAGCTGGAGCGGTACAACGCCTTCCCGTCCATCAACATCTGGGGCGAGCCCGCCCCGGGCTACAGCACCGGCGAGGCCATGAGCGCCATGGAGGAGCTGGTGCGCAAGCTGCCCCAGGGCTTCGGCTTCGACTGGACCGGGCTCTCCTACCAGGAGCGCATGACCACCCAGCAGGGCCCGCTGCTCTACGCCTTCTCCATCTTCGTCATCTTCCTGTGCGTGGCCGCCCTGTACGAGAGCTGGTCCATCCCCATCGTGAACCTGCTCATGCTGCCCCTGGGCGTGTTCGGGGCCATCCTGGCCACCTCCCTGCGCGGGCTGCACAACGACGTCTACTTCCAGATCGGCTTCCTGACCACCCTGGGCCTGTCCACCAAGAACGCCATCCTCATCATCCAGTTCATCAAGGAGCGCATGCACCACGGCGAGGGCCTGCTGGACGCCACCCTGGGCGCGGTGCGCACCCGGTTCCGGCCGGTGCTCATGACCTCGCTGGCCTTCTTCTTCGGCGTGCTGCCCCTGGCCATCACCTCCGGGGCCGGGGCCGGGGCCATGAACGCCATCGGCACGGCGGTCTGCGGCGGCATGCTCTCGGCCACCTTCATCGACCTGATCTTCATCCCGCTGTTCTTCATCCTCGTGTTCCGCCTGCTGGAGCGGCACAAGGGCCACACCCCGGACCGCACCCCGCCGTTCCTGGCGGAGGCGGTGGCCCGGGCCCAGGCCAACGTGGAGAGCGGCGGCCGCATGGGCGGCTACCGCCCCCGGCCCGCGCCCGAACCCGCGCCCGAACCCGGTCCGGCGTCCGCACCCGAACCTGCCCCTGAACCTGCGCCCGAACCCGCCGCCCCGGCCGATTCCGGGGCCGAGCCCGGGTCCGGTTCCGACCCCGATCCCGACCCCGATTCCGGGTCCGGCACGGAGCCTCCGGCCGGGCGATGACCCGGCCGGGCCCCGGCCCGGGGGGGACCGACAACACGTCCTGAAACCGACGCCCGCCCCGTCCGCCCCATCCCGGGGCCGGGCGGGGCGGGCGGCATTCTACGGGGAGGCCCGCGGGCCCTGGGCGGCGCCGGGGCCTTTGCATGGCGGGCGCGGGGCGCCCGGCCCGAAAGAGGTCAGGAGATATGGGGCGGGGTGTTTACACGCCCCCCGCCCGGGCGTAGTGTCAAACATAGCGGAATCCCTCCCGGTCGCCGATCCGCCTCCGGCATCGTGCCGGATCGTCCATCGGACCGAGCCGGCATCCGGGCCATCCCCAATAAAGGAGAACGAACATGCGCAAGTTCTGGAGCGCGACCCTGACCATGATCCTGTGCCTGGCCCTGGCGGCCCCGGCCCTGGCTCAGATGATGGGGCCGGGGGCCATGGGCGGTCCGGGCTGGCAGGGCGGGCAGCAGGGATACGACCCGGCCCAGGCCCAGGCCCTCTACGACCTGCAGAACGAATACTACGGCAAAATGCTGCCCATCTCGGGCAAGCTCCAGTCGCAGTACGCCGAGCTTTACGGCCAGATGTACGCCAAGGAGCCCGCCCAGGCCGCCGTCAAGAAGAGCGTGGCGGCCATCAGCGAGCTTCAGGGCCAGTTGTTGCAGCTGTCCGTGGAGTACGCCCAGAAGGTCTACGCCAAGACCGGATACCCGGTGGGCCTCATGGGCATGGGCCTGGGTATGGGCATGATGGGCCCGGGCATGATGATGGGCCCGGGCATGATGATGGGCCCCGGCATGATGGGGGGCTATGGCATGGGCGGTTATGGTCCGGGCGGTTATGGAATGATGGGTCCGGGCATGATGGGCGGCTGGGGCTACGGCCCGGGCGGCTACGGCATGATGGGCCCGGGGTACGGACGGCAATGACGCCGGGATGGAGGGCCGGGGCGCGCCCCGGCCCTTTGCGGCAGACCGCAGGGAGGTTCGCGTGACGGGATTCGCGTTGTGTTCCTGGGCCCCGACGGGGCAGTGGGGCATGGGCTACGGCTCCGGGGTCGGCGGCGGCTGGGGCTGGCACATGATGCCCTTTGGCTATGGCGGGTGGGGCATGCTCATCTGGCCGGTGGTGATCGTCGCGCTGGTGATCTGGGTGGTGCGGCGCGTGACCGGCCCGGGGAGCG
>JBFWIY010000038.1:0-11380 GCA_050255855.1 Desulfovibrionaceae bacterium | reverse complement strand
CGGCCCGGCCCGCCGCGCCCGTGCGGGTGGAGGTGGCCGTGGACCCGGACCTCAAGGACATCGCCCCGCGCTTCATCGACTTCGTGCGCGACAGCCTGGGCGGGCTGTTGGAGGCCCTGGAGCGCGGCGATTTCCAGTACACCCGCGAGCTGGGCCACAAGATGAAGGGCGAGGGCGGGGCCTTCGGCCTGGGCCCGGTGAGCGAGCTCGGGGCGCGCATTCAGTTCGCCAGCGAGGCCAAGGACGCCGCGGGCGTGCGCCACGCCGTGGCCGAACTCTCCGGCTACCTGGACCGGGTGGTGCTGGTCTGATCCCGTCCCGGGCGGCCGCCCGGGGATTCCCGTCTAGAAGAAGTTCAGGGCCCCGTGCTCGTGCAGGATGTGCACGCCGATGGCCAGGAGCACCAGGCCGCCCAGGACCTCGGCCGTGCGGCCCAGCCCGGCCAGCTGCCGGAACCCCCGGCCCAGGTGCATCCCCGCCGCGGTGAACGCGAAGGCCACCAGCCCGATGACCAGCACCGGGACCAGGATGGGCGCGCCCAGCAGGGCCAGGGAGAGCCCCACGGCCAGGGCGTCGATGCTGGTGGCCACGCTCAGCAGCACCAAGGTGGCCCCGCGCGTGGGGTCGCGCCGGGGCTGGTCCTCGGCGTGGTCAAAGGCCTCCCAGATCATCCGCCCCCCCACGAAGGCCAGCAGGGCGAAGGCCAGCCAGTGGTCGAAGCTCTCGATCCAGCGCCGCAGCCCCAGGCCCAGGGCCCAGCCGAGCACCGGCATGACGGCCTGGAACAGGCCGAAGTGCCAGGCCAGGCGGAAGGTGCGCCGGGCCGTGACGCAGGGCAGGGTCGCCCCCGCGGCCAGGGCCACGGCGAAGGCGTCCATGGCCAGGGCCACGGCCAGCAGGAGCAGCTGCACGGTGGACATGGCGGGGCGGGCCTCAGCCCGACAGGCTCCACCCGGCCCAGAGGGCGGTGAGGTCGTCGCGGAAGGCCGGGGGACGGCGGGTCAGGTCGCGCAGGCGGCGCTCCAGCTCGGCCAGGGGCGAGCCCGGCCGGTCCAGGGTCTCCTCGGCCAGGAGCAGGAAGGGCTCCAGGGAGAAGAACCGTCCGGGCTCCACCTCCCACTCGTAGAACCCGTCGGTGAAGAGCAGCAGGGACCCGGCCTCGGGCAGGGGCAGGGTCTCGGGGGCCATGGTCAGGGGCTCGATGCCCAGGGGCGGGGTCTGGGCCTCCAGGCGGCGGCACTGGCCCCCGGCGTCGCGCAGCAGCCCGGGGCAGTGCCCGGCGCTGGCCCAGGTGATGGTGTGGGCCGCGGGGTCCAGGTCCGCGGCGATGACCGTGGCGAAGTCCGGGGTGGGGCCCACCAGGTCCAGCAGGTGGCGGTTGGCCAGCTCCAGGGTGGCGGCCAGGTCCAGGCCGAAGCGGCGGCTCAGGTGCATGATGGTGCGGGTGACGGCCATGAGCACCGCGGCCCGGGCGCCGTGGCCCGAGACGTCGGCCACCACCAGGCGCAGGGCCCCGTTCTCCAGGAAGAAATGGTCGTAGTAGTCGCCGCTGGCCTGGCCGGAGGGGCGGTACAGGCTGTCCAGGACCAGGCGCGGCGCGCCCGCCGGGGCGTCCGTCCGCCCGTTCTCCACGGGCTGGGCCGCGTTGCGGGGCAGGAACAGGCCCTGGAGCTCGGCCACCTGGTCCAGCTCGTGGGCCATGCGCTGCTGGGCCGCCTTGAGCTCCTGGTTCAGGGCGAGCAGCCGGTCCTCCTGGGCCTTGCGCCGGTCGCTCTCGCTCTTGAGCCGCAGCACGGAGCGCACCCGGGCCAGCAGCTCCACCCGGTTGATGGGTTTGGTGATGTAGTCCCAGGCCCCGGCCTCGAAGGCGGAGAGCAGCGTCTCGGGGCTTGTGTCGGCGGTGACGGTGATGATGGGCGTGTCGTGGAGCACCGGGTCGGCCTTGATGCGCCGGATGGCCTCCACCCCGTCCATCTCGGGCATGCGGATGTCCATGAGCACCAGGTCCACCGGGGTGCGCTGGGCGGGCGGGGCGTCCATGTGCAGGAAGGCGAAGGCCTGGGCCGCGCTCATGGCCGAGTGCAGGTCGTCGTAGCCCCCCTGGGAGAGGAAGACCTTGAGCTGCGGGTGGATGAACTCCGAGTCGTCGACGATGAGAATGCGCATGGCGTCCTGGGGCGGCGGTGGCCGGTTGGTGCGGCGGCGGCCGCTCCCGCACGATACCCCATGCCCCGGCGCGGGACAAGTGCGGCCCGGGCCGATTCGCGGGTAAAACGCGGCGGCCCGCCCCCTGGGGGGCGGGCCGCCGGAAGGTCCGTCAGGCCGAGGCTACTTCTTGCTGTGGCACTCGTTGCACTTCTTGGGGGCCTTGGAGGCCGGGTTGGCCTTGAGCTGGGCGGTGTGGCAGCCCACGCAGCTGTGGCCCGAGTCGCGGGTGTGGAAGGCGGAGTCGTAGGAGGTGGGCTGCTTCTTGTTGGCCTTGCTGGTGTCGTCGTGGCAGCCGGCGCTGGCGCAGGCCTTGATCTCGCCCTTGCCGTCCCACTTGTGGTGGCAGGTCTCGCAGCCGCCCTTCACGGCCAGGTGCTGGGCGTGGTGGGGAAACATGATGGGGGCGTACTTGGCGCCGTCGCCGGGGAACTTCATCTCCACGGGCTTGCCGGGCGCGTCCTTGCCCGAGGCGGCGGAAGCGGCCAGGGCCAGGCCCAGCACCAGGGCGGCGCAGGCCAGGGTGACGAGAACGATGCGCTTCATGGGATTCCTCCTGCTGGTTCGTTGCTCGAAGACGGGATCGCAAGGCCACCTATAGCGCAAAGGGCGGCCCATCGCCACCAGGAACCCAGCAAACCCGGTGCCAACAGGGTGAAATAACACATAACCAGTTGTTGCTACAGACGATAAAAACCAAACGAACCCCTCGCGCCCGGTCCCGGCCGGGGCGGGGGTGTACCAGGGTTGCGCACCGGGCTCAGCGCACGTAGCCCCAGTCGCGCAGGCGCTGGTAGGCGTATTTGGCCTGCTGGCCCTGGCGCACCTGCTTGAGGTAGCGGGCATAGGACTCGGCCGAGCCCTTGACGTCGCCCTGGGCCTCCAGGCTCAGGCCCTTGAGGAACTCGGTCTGGGGGTTGCCGGGGAGGAGGCGGTCGTAGTGGTCGAAGTCCTGCCAGGCCCCGGCGTAGTCCCCGCTCATGAGCCGGGACACGCCGTCGGCGTGCCAGGCCTGGGCCTCGGCCGGGTAGACCTGCTTGGCCCGGGCGGCGTAGTGCCGGGCCTGCGGGTAGTCCTCGGCCTGGACCAGGGTGTTGGCCATCATCACCAGCACGGCGTAGTCGTCGGGACCGGCGGCCAGGGCCTGGCCGAAGCGGCGGCGCGCCTCGCCCACGTCGTTCCGGCGCATGGCCTCCTCGCCGTGCTGGGCGGCCTCCACGGTGGCCCGCTGGCGGCGCAGGTGCACGGTGTTGTCCATGTAGCGCTCGCGGAACAGGGGCTGGTCCGCGGCGAAGGCGTAGCGGGTCCGGGCCTCGTTGACCGCGGTTTCGTAGCGTTCGCTGCTCATGGGGTGGGAGGCGAACATGCGCTCGATGACGCTCGGTTCGGTCTTGGACATGCCCACCAGCACGTTCATGAGCCCGACCTGGCCGCCCGTGCCGTAGCCGATTTGGGTGGACTTCTCCAGGCCGTAGGCGTCGGCCTGGCGCTCGTCGGAGCGGGAGTAGTAGGCCAGCAGGGCCCCGGAGCCGATGGCCCCCAGGCCGGTGATGAGCGGGGCCACCCGGGAGTCGGACTTGGAGGAGAGGTAGGCCGTGGCGCCCAGGGCCACGGCGCTGATGAGCACGCCCTGGCTCATGCGGGCGGCGGTGTGGCGGTAGTTGACGTGGCCGATCTCGTGGCCGAGCAGGGCGGCCAGCTCGGCCTCGTTGTCCAGCTTGAGCAGGATGCCGCGGGTGGCGGCGATGCTCCCGCCCGGGAAGGCGTAGGCGTTGGCGTAGGTCGCGTTCACGGCCCGGAAGCTGTAGGGCATGTCCGGCCGGTGGCTGACCTTGGCGATGCTCATGCCCACCTGGCTGACGTAGGTGTTGAGGTGGGCGTCCTGCACGGCCCCGTAGTCGGCCGAGAACTGGTGCGGGGAGTTCTCCTTGTCCAGGGCGATCTCCTGAGCCGGGGACAGGAGCATGAGCTGGGACTCGCCCGTGACCGGGTTCTTGGCGCAGCCCTCCAGGAGCGGGGCGAGCAGGGCCGTGGCCGTGCCCGCCGAGGCCAGGCGCAGGAAGTCGCGGCGGGACAGGCCGCGGCGGGCGAGGTCGCGCTCGAAGGACGGGGTCTTCTTGGGCATGGGCGCTCCGGGCGGGCGTGCGCGGCGCACGGCAGGGGGAACGGACGGCCCCCGGCGGGCCCGACGCCGGGCCGGGAGGCCGGGGGCGATGGTAGCAGGGCGGGGGGGGAAGTCAATGCGGGGCGCGCGGGCCGCGCGCGGCCGCGGGCTCAGCGCTCGGCCTCGTCCAGGTCCCGGGCCACGTCCCGGGCGTCCTCGCGCGCCAGGTCCAGGGTGAGGAAATCCAGGGTCACGGGCAGGGCCAGGCGGAGCTGGGGCACGTGCTGGATGCGCACCGCGCCGCGGGTGAGCCGGGCGGCCAGGGCGTGGCCGCCGCGGGTGCGGGGCTGGTCCACGAAGTGCAGGTGCAGGCCGGGCACGGCCGCGCCACCCAGATAGGCCGGGGTGAAGAAGCCCACCAGGCTGCCCGTGACGCGGGGAAACTCGAATTCGGCCTGGCTGCGCGTGGCCTCCACCAGGGGGCGTCCGGCGGGCTGGCGCGGCACGGACCGGGCGCGCACCAGCTCGAACTCGCCGTCCACGCGCAGGGCGTAGAGCATGTTGGGCGAGGGGAGCAGGGCGTCCAGCAGGGCGAAGGCGTCCGTCCCGTCCCGCTCGTCCACCTCGTCCACGGTGTCCGGGTTGAACCAGGTGGCGGCGGCGAAGGGGGTGCGGGTCTCGGGCGGCATCTCGGTGACGCGGCCCTGGGCGTCGGCGCGCCAGAACCGGCCGTCCACGAGGATCATCTCGCCGTCCAGGTCGTTGAAGGTGCCGATGCCCAGGTCGCCGTGGGCGGCCAGCTCGCCCAGGGGGAAGGGCTGCTCGAAGAGCCCTTCCACCAGAGCGCCCACCGGCGCGGTGAGGAACACGGCGCGTTCGGCCGTCTCCGCTTTCCGGGGGGCTGCGGGGCCCGGTGCGGAGTCGGCCGGGCCGGTCACGGCTGGGTGGCCTCGGCGGTGTCGTCGTACAGGGGCAGGTAGCGCACCTGGCCCGCGGGGCGGGAGCGCAGCACCAGGTATTGCGGGTCCAGGCCCAGGGCGGCCAGCTCGCGCCGGGCGCTGCGGGCCTGGTCGTGGTCGGCGTAGGGGCCGCAGAGCACCTGGTACGCGGGGTTGGCCTCGGTGCCCACGGCGTCCACCGAGGCGGGCATGCCCGCGGCCTGGACCTGCTGGAGGCGCTGTTCGGCCTGGAGCCGGGTGGGCCAGCCGCCCATGCGCACGAACAGGCCCTGCTCGGCCAGGGCGAAGCCGTGCTCCAGCAGGGTGCGGGCGTCCTCGGCGCGCTGGCGGGCGTTGGGCGCGCCCAGGATGACGGCGATGAGCCGCACCCCGTCGCGCCGGGCCGTGGCCACCAGGTTGTAGCCCGAGGCGCGGGTGTAGCCGGTCTTGAGCCCGTCGCAGCCCTCGAAGACGCCCAGCAGGGGGTTCTTGTTGGTGCCGGTGTAGCCGTTGTGGCTGATGCGGGTGCGGCTGTGCAGGGCCAGGGCCTCGGGGTGGATGCGCAGGTAGTCGCGGGCCAGCACGAGCATGTCCCGGGCCGTGGTGCGCTGCTCGCGGTTGGGCAGGCCGTGGGGGTTCATGAACAGGGATTCGCGCATGCCCAGGCGCAGGGCGGCCAGGTTCATCTGGACCACGAAGTCCTTCTGGGTCCCGGCCAGGAATTCGGCCACGGCCTCGGCGGCGTCGTTGGCCGAGGCGATGGCCACGTCCGCCAGGAGCTCGCGCAGGGGCAGGGTCTCCCCGGCGCGCAGGCGCATGCGGGAGCCGCGGGTGTCGGCGGCGGCGCGGCTGATGGTCACCCGGTCGTCCAGGGAGACGACCCCGGCGTCCACGGCGTCCAGGGCCAGGTGCAGGGTGAGCAGCTTGGTGAGGGAGGCCGGGGGGATGGGCCGGTCGGGGTTGCGCTGGTAGAGGATCAGTCCGGTGTCGGCCTCGGCCACGATGGCGGAGGGGGCGTGCAGGGCCGGGTCGCGGGCGTCGTCCGCGCCGGGCGCGGCGGCCCGGGCCGGGGCGGCCGGGAGCAGGCAGAGGGTCCAGAGGGACAGGAGCAGGACCAGGGACAACGGGGCGCCGCACCGGCGCCCGGAGCGGGGATTGGTGCGCGGCATGGGCCCTTGGGTCGCCTATTTTCGGGGCGGCGTCAATGGGGGAAGGGCGGGGGAGGGGCGGGATGAGGAGGGGCGGGATGGGGGTGGGCGGCGAAGGGGCAACGCGCCGCCGGGCCGACGCAAAAAAAGGGGGCCGGGCCCTTGCGGACCCGGCCCCCGGGGAATTCCTTGCGGCGGAGAGGCGGTTAGGCCTCGTCCTCCTCGGGCACGGCCTCGGCCACGGCGCACTCGGTGGTGAGCAGCAGCCCGGCCACGGAGGCGGCGTTCTGCAGGGCGATGCGCGCCACCTTCTTGGGATCGATGACCCCGGCCTTGACCAGGTCCTCGTACACGCCGGTGCCGGCGTTGAAGCCCATGTTGTCCTTGGCCTCCTTGACCTTCTCCACCACCACGGAGCCCTCGAAGCCCGCGTTGGCGGCGATCTGCCGCAGCGGCTCCTGGATGGCGGCGCGGACAATGGCGATGCCGGACTCCATGTCGTCGTCCTCGGCCTTGAGCTTGTCCAGGGCGGGCAGGCAGCGCACGAAGGCCGTGCCGCCGCCGGGGACGATGCCCTCGTCGGCCGCGGCGCGGGTGGCGTTCAGGGCATCCTCCACGCGGGCCTTCTTCTCCTTCATCTCGATCTCGGTGGCCGCGCCGACCTTGATGACGGCCACGCCGCCCATGAGCTTGGCCAGGCGCTCCTGGAGCTTTTCCTTGTCGTAGTCCGAGGTGGAGGCCTTGATCTCGTTCTCGATCTGGTTGCAGCGGTCCTTGATGGCCTTCTTGTCGCCCGCGCCGTCCACCACGGTGGTGTTTTCCTTGTCGATGGTCACCTTCTTGGCGGTGCCGAGCATGTCCAGCGTGACCTTCTCCAGGCTGTAGCCCAGGTCGTCGCTGATGACCTGGCCGCCGGTGAGGATGGCCAGATCCTGGAGCATGGCCTTGCGGCGGTCGCCGAAGCCCGGGGCCTTGACGGCGCAGACCTTGAGGCTGCCGCGCAGGCGGTTGACCACCAGGGCGGCCAGGGCCTCGCCGTCCACGTCCTCGGCCACGATGATGAGGGCCTGGCCGGTCTTGAGGACCTGCTCCAGCACGGGCAGCAGCTCGCGCATGTTGGAGATCTTCTTGTCGTGGAGCAGCAGGTAGGGCTTCTCGTACTCGCAGACGCGCTTTTCGGCGTCGGTGATGAAGTAGGGGGAGAGGTAGCCGCGGTCGAACTGCATGCCTTCCACCACGTCCAGGGTGGTCTCCATGCTCTTGGCTTCCTCCACCGTGATGACGCCCTCGTGGCCGATCTTGTCCATGGCGTCGGCCAGGATGTCGCCGATGGTGGAGTCGGAGTTGGCGGAGATGGTGCCGACCTGGGCGATCTCCTGGCGGTTCTTGATGGGCTTGGCCTGCTTGGCCAGGGCCTCGGTGACCGCGTCCACGGCGGCGTCGATGCCGCGCTTGATGCTCATGGGGTTGCGGCCCGCAGCCACCAGCTTCAGGCCCTGGTTGAACACGGCCTGGGCCAGGATGGTGGCGGTGGTGGTGCCGTCGCCCGCGATGTCGTTGGTCTTGGAGGCGACCTCCTTGACCATCTGCGCGCCCATGTTCTCGAACTTGTCTTCGAGATCGATCTCCTTGGCGACGGTGACGCCGTCCTTGGTGATGAGCGGAGCGCCCCAGGACTTTTCGATGAGCACGTTGCGGCCCTTGGGGCCAAGCGTGACCTTGACGGCGTCGGCCAGGGCGTCCACGCCGCGCTTCAGACCCTGACGGGCCGGTTCCTTGAAGAAGATGTCTTTGGCTTTGGCCATGATGCGCCCCCCGGATTAGTCCACGATGGCGAGGATGTCGTCCTCGCGCATGATGATGATTTCGTCGCCGTCCATCTTGAACTCGGTGCCCGCGTATTTGGCGAAGAGCACGGTGTCGCCCTTTTTCACGGTCATCTTGACGTCCTTCTTGCCGGGGCCGGCGGCCAGGACGGTGCCGCGCTGGGGCTTTTCCTTGGCGGTGTCGGGGATGATGATGCCGGCGGCGGTCTTCTCCTCGCTTTCGAGGCGCTTCACGATGACGCGGTCGGCGAGCGGCTTGAGCTTCATGGGTGGGTTTCCTCCTCCAGTATGGCGTGTGGTCTTGGATTTTCGGTCATGGCGCGACCCTCGCGGGGCGGCCAGGGCACAGATAAGCAGCGGGTCGGGGTTGTCAACACCGGGCGCGGCGATTTTCTGTCCGGGGGCGCGAAAAAGGCGCGCCCCCGCCGGGAGGCGCGCCCCATGCGCAGGGGAAGCGGGGCGGCCGGGCTCAGCCCACCAGCCGCCGCCCGCCGATGAAATGGCGCTTCCAGAAGGAGTTGTCCAGGGAGGATTCGCTCACCACGCCGCCCGCCTTGGGGCTGTGGATGAAGCGGCCCGGGGCGGAGACGATGCCCACGTGCAGGCTGCGGCCCGTGGCCATGGTGCGGAAGAAGACCAGGTCCCCGGGCCGGAGCTCCCGCATGCCCACCTCCAGGCCCACCCGATACTGCTCCCAGGAGGGGCGGGGGATGTTCACGCCGTTCTGGCGGAAGACCCAGTAGGTGAAGCCGGAGCAGTCGAAGCCGTCGTGGGGGGAGTCGCCGCCCCAGGCGTAGCGCACGCCCATCTGGGAGCGCGCCGTCTCCACCACCGATCCGGACGCGCCCGAGGTCGTGCGCACGGTGGGCCGCCGGTCCGCGCCGGGATACAGGCTCTGCTTCTCCAGCATGGCGCATCCGGAGAGCAGCAGCAGGGCCAGCATCAGCAGGCAGGGACGGACGGCGTTTCGCACGGCGGGCTCCTTGTCGCGGCCGGGGTTGCGGTTTCCGGGCTACTTTCCGGGGTAGACCTTGAGGAACGACTTGACCCCGCGCACCCCTTCCACGCCTTCGGCCAGGGACACGGCGGTGTCGATCTCGTGCTGCGATCCCACCAGGCCCAGAAGCACCACCCGGCACTGGGCCATCTTCACGTCCACGTTGGTGCCGTAGACGTCGTCGTTGGCCAGCAGGGCGCTGTTGAGCTGGGTCTGGATGCGCAGGCTCTCGGCGGTGTCGCAGCCGGTGACCTCCTGCTTGGGCAGCAGGTAGGTGGTGACGCGCTTCACGCCCTCGGTGGAGCGGGCGATGCTCACGGCGCGGTCGGCCTGGGCCTGGGACTCGTACTCGCCGATGAGGTAGACGTGGCCGAGGTAGCTGGCGGCGTCGAAGTCCAGGTACTTGATGAGGTCGTCCTCCAGGAACTGCTCCTTGATGAGGAAGGTGATGCGCTCGTCGTGCATGACGTCTTCGGCGGGACGTTCGTCCACGGCCACCTTGTACACGGTGCAGCCGGGCGTCAGGGTGAGCAGGGCGAGACACAGCAGCAGGGGCGTCAAAATCTTCATGGATTCACCTCTTGGAGCCGAACGGCTGCAAAAAGCAGGCCGAACGGCGTGTTGGGGGCCGGGCAGGGCCGGACGGGGGGGCCGGAGCGGCCGCCTCAGGGCTGGGGCCGGTAGGGGCGCACGAAACTGGTGACGCGCCGCACCCCATCGACATGCTTGGCGATATCCATGGCCTGGGCGACGTTCTCCGGGCTGTTGGCCAGGCCCAGGAGCACCACGGTGCACTGCACCGTGGCCACCTGGATGCCCGCGTCGGGCTCCTCGGGTCCGGCGCTCAGGGCGTCGGCCACCCGGCGGCCCAGGTCGGCGTTGTCGTCCGCGTCGCAGCCGGGCGTCGGGCGTCGGGGCATGACGTAGGCCTTGACCGGGCGTTCGCCCGCGGCGGTGACGGCCAGCTCCACGGCGCGGTCCTTGCGCTCGGCGCTGACGTACTCGCCCACCAGGTAGATGGTGCCCCCGTAGGCGTAGGGCGTGATGGCCAGGGCGTCGGGGCCGAACTCGTCGTCGAAGCGCGCCTGGACGAGGTTGGCCAGGGTCTCGTCCCGGGCCAGCTCCTGGGCGCTGCGCGGGTCCGGGGGCACGGCGTAGCCCGAGCCGAAGGGGCTGCACCCGGCCGCGGCCAGGGCCAGGCTCAGGGCCAGGCTCAGGCTCAGGATCAGGGTTGCCAGAAGGGCCGTCGGCCGGGCCGGGAGCCGGGCCGGAATCGGGGACGCAGGGGCGGAAGCCAAGACGCGGGCCGCGGGGCGCGGCGCGGAACAACGGAGCGACATCACCAAACCTCCCGAGCAGGGAACGCTCGACGATGCAATGGTCGAAGGGTGGATACGCGGGGCCCAGCATAGCGAAAACCCCGGCGGAAGCAATGGAAAGCCGAGGGGCGGCCCAGGGCGGCGGGGTTGTCGTCAGGGGCGGCGGGTCATTCCTTTTGCAGCCACTTGACGTGGCCCGCGCAGACATCGCCCTCCACGGTCCCGTCCCGCCAGTACCGGAGCTGTTGCAGCCGGAGTTCGACGACGGGGAGCATGTTGACGCAATTGCAGTACACCGAAGCACTCCCAAAGGCCCCCGGGCCTCCGTGGTACAATGCGTCAACGTGGGATCTCCTGTAGGTTTCCCAGGCGGTTTGCGCCTTGATGATCCGCCGCAGGGTCTCCGGATCGTCGGCGTATATTTTCTTTATTTCTTTCATGATTTTTTCAACTTCCAGCAATGCCAGTGAGTACTTTCGACACGCCTGATCGAACTCCTGCGCGAACGTCATCCCTTCTTCCGAGGCGTTGGCCGCGGCCTCCGGCTGGGCGTCGGTGGCGCTCGCCGGGGCTGGACCGCCGACGAGAAGGACCAGAAGCAGCGCCGCGATGCAGGCATATTTGTGAACCATGTCAGCTCCCTGTGTCGTGAAAAGCCGGGCCGCGCCTTCGCCTCGTGCGGCCGGTCCCTTGTCCGTCGTCATGCGGCGTTGCCTGCCCGCCGCCCTCGGCCATCTCCGGGCGGCGGGGTTCTCTTCGGAACGGCGGTTCATTCCTTCTTCAGCCATTTGACGTGGCCCGCACAGGAATCGCCTTGGACGGTCCCGTCCCGCCAGTACCGGA
>JBFWIY010000037.1:0-11432 GCA_050255855.1 Desulfovibrionaceae bacterium | reverse complement strand
GCCCTGGATGGTGGCGGGCTGGGTGGCCAGGTCCTTGGTGGCCTCGTAGACCAGCAGTCGCGTCACCTCGGTGCTCAGGGCGCGGAACTGGCTGGTGCTGATGCCGTTTTCGCGCAGAAGCCCCACCTTGTGCCGGATGAGCGGATGGTCAACCACTTGAAATCCCACGATGAATTCTCCTTTATTCACGTCGCTCCCGGGCCGGGTCCGGCCCCGGGACAAATTTCCCTGATGTAACGAGTTAATCGGACCCTGGTCAACCGGGTTTTCCAGATGTGGAAAAGGTCGCGCCGCGGCTCGGGAGGTTTTGTTTTTCCTGGAAGAAGGGTAGGGTGGCGGCATGAGCCGGGAATCTGCAGAACGCCGCTTCGAGCGCCGGGCCGGGGACGCTGACGCGGGCCTGCGTCTGGATCGGTTCTGGGCGCGCGAGCTGGCCGCGGAGGGGGTCTCGCGCGAGCGGGTGCAGGCCTGGATCGCGGAGGGCCGCGCCCTGGTGGACGGCGACCCGGCCCGCAAGCCCGGCCTGCGCCTGGCCGGGGGCGAGGTCCTGGAGCTGCGGGCCGACCCGGCCCCGGCCGCGGAGCTGCCCCCGGACCCCGGCGACCTGGCCGTGGTCCACGCCGACGCGGCCCTGGTGGTGGTGGACAAGCCCGCCGGGCTCACGGTGCACCCCGCCCCGGGGGAGCCCGGCCCCACGCTGGCCCACCGACTGGTGCATCACTTCCCGGACCTGGCCGCCCTGGACCCGGAGCGGCCGGGCATCGTGCACCGCCTGGACAAGGGCACCTCCGGGCTCATGGCCGTGGCCCGCACCGAGGCCGCGCGCCTGAAACTGGCCGGGGACTTCGCGACCCGCCGGGTGCGCAAGGTCTATCTGGCCGTGGTGCACGGCCGTCCCGAGCCCGTGGCCGGACGCATCGACGCCCCCATCGGCCGTGACCCGCGCAGCCGGACGCGCATGGCCGTGGCGGCCAAGGGCGGCCGCCTGGCGCGCAGCGACTGGCGCGTGCTCTGGACCGACCCGGACGGCCGCCTGAGCCTCGCGGCCGTGCGCATCCACACCGGCCGCACCCACCAGATCCGCGTGCACATGGCGCACCTGGGGCATCCCCTGCTCGGGGACGAGACCTACGGGGCCCGGGAGCACGCCGAGTGGCGGCGGGCGGGCGGGCCCCTGGCGGACCTGGCCCCCCGGCCCATGCTCCACGCCTTCCGCCTGGACCTGGACCACCCGGTCACGGGCGAGCGGCTGGCCTTCCGGGCCGACCCGCCCGAGGATTTTCTGGCCCTGCTTTCGGCCGCAGGCCGCCGCTGCCTGCGCGTGGGCATCGTGGGCCTGCCCGCCTGCGGCAAGTCCGCCCTGCTGGCGGATTTGCGTGATCTGGGCGGCCCGTGCTTCAGCGCCGACGCCGAGGTGGCGGCGCTCTACGCCCCGGGCGGGGACGGCGCGGCCGTGCTGTCCCGGCGCTGGGGCCCGGAGGTCCTGGCCCCGGACGGCGCGGTGGACAAGCGGGCGCTCTTCGCCCGCATGTGCGCCTCCGAGGCCTTCCGGCGCGAGGTCATGGACCTGGTGCACCCCCTGGTGGAGCACCGGGCCGAGGCCTTTTTCGCCGCGCACGCCGCGGCCCCGGTGGCCTGGGCCGAGATCCCGCTGCTCCTGGAGGGCGGCTGGCCGGGCCGTGGGCGGGTGGACGTGGTGGCCGGGGTCTGGTGCCCGGACGAGGTCCGCCGGGCGCGCGCCGCGGCCCGGGGGCTCGCGCCCGAGGCCCTGGCCCGGCTGGACGCCTGGCAGTGGCCCGGGCCGGACAAGCTGCGCGCCTGCCAGTTCGTGGTGGACAACTCCGGCGGGCGCGAGGCCCTGCGGGCGCGGGCCGCGGGCCTGGCGCGGCTGGCCCGCCGCCTGGCCGGGGCCCGGGCCGAGGCCTGGGCCGCGCGCCTGCGCGCCCTGCTGGACGGGGCCGCCGCGGGGGCCGGGTTGTGATCCCCCTGCGCGACAACGTGCCCCGGGTGAACACGCCCTGGGTGGTCATCGCCATCATCGCGGCCAACATCCTGGCCTTTCTCTACGAGGCCAGCCTGTCCCGGCCCGAGCTCATGGAGTTCGTGTACCGCTTCGGGGTGGTGCCCCTGCGTTACACCGAGCCGGGCTGGGCCCGGGCCGCCGGGTTCCCGTCGGACGGCGTGCGCCCCCTGTTCACCTACATGTTCCTGCACAGCGGGCTGCTGCACATCGGGTTCAACATGTGGTTTTTGTGGATCTTCGCGGACAACGTGGAGGACGCCTGCGGCCACGGCCGGTTCCTGGTCTTCTACCTGCTCTGCGGCCTCATCGCCCTGGGCACGCACCTGCTCTTCAACCCCGGGGACAAGACCCCCATCGTGGGGGCGTCCGGGGCCATCGCCGGGGTGCTGGGGGCCTATTTCATGCTCTATCCCCAGGGCCGGATCCTGACCTTCATCCCCATCTTCATCTTCCCCTGGTTCGTGAAGCTGCCCGCCGTGGTCTTTCTGGGCGTCTGGTTCGGCATCCAGGTGGTCTTCGGCCTGGCCGCCAACCCGGGGGACGGGGGCGGCATCGCCTGGTGGGCCCACGCCGGGGGCTTTGCCGCGGGCATGGGGCTCATCCGGTTTTTCCGCAACCCGAAGCTGTGCCGCTATTGCTACGTGCCCGAGCGCCGGGACTATGAATGGACGGATCGGAGCTGAGTTTTCCACAGCCTTTTTCCGGTTTTTCGTCTTGACTCCCAACGCTCCGGGCTTATTCTGAAAAACGGTGAAACGCCGGTCCCGGGCGCGGGACATCTCCAAGCGAGGGTGCCGTATGGCAGTGGAATACAAGGATTACTACAAGACCCTGGGCGTGGCGAAGTCCGCCTCCAAGGAGGACATCTCCAAGGCCTTCAAGAAGCTGGCGCGCAAGCACCACCCGGATCTGAACCCCAACGATCCACAGGCCGAGGCGCGCTTCAAGGAGCTCAACGAGGCCTACGAGGTCCTCAAGGACCCGGAGAAGCGCAAGCTCTACGACCAGCTCGGGCCCAACTGGGAGCAGTACCAGCAGGGCGGCGGGTTCCAGCGGCCCCCGGGCTACGAGAACGTCCACTTCGACTTCGGCGGCGGCGGGGCCGGGGGCGCGGGGGGCTTCAGCGACTTCTTCGAGACCATCTTCGGGGGCGGGGGCGGCTTTTCCGGCGGCCAGTTCGGCGGCGGCCAGTTCCCCGGCGGCCAGGGCGGATTCCGCTCCACCCGCTTCGGCGGGGGCGGCCGCGGGTTCCAGCAGCGCCCCCGGCGCGGCGCGGACTCCGAGGCCACCTACGAGATCACTCTGGAGGAGGCCTACCGCGGGGGGAGCAAGTCCATCACCCTCCAGGAGCAGAGCGCCGGGCCCGACGGCATGCCCCGGACCCAGACCAAGACCCTGGAGGTGCGCATCCCGGCCGGGGTGCGCGAGGGCCAGCGCATCCGGCTGGCCGGCCAGGGCAATCCCGGCGCTGCGGGCGGCCCGGCCGGGGACCTGTACCTGAAGATCAAGCTGTTGCCCCACCACCTCTACAAGGTGAAGGACAACAACGTGGTCCTGGACCTGCCGCTCGCCCCGTGGGAGGCGGCCCTGGGGGCCAAGGTGCGCGTCCCCACCCTGGACGGCCCGGTGGAGATGACCATCCCGGCCGGGTCCGGGTCCGGGCGCAAGCTGCGCATCCGGGGCAAGGGCCTGGGCTCGGGCGACAAGCGCGGGGACCAGCTGGTGCGGCTGATGATCAAGGTCCCGCCCAAGGCCGACGAGGCCGTGGCCGGGCTGTGGCGCGAACTGGAGCAGAAGAGCGGCTTCTCGCCCCGCGACTACTAAGGAAGCAATGGCATGAGCACCAAGCACATCCGCGAGATCCTGCTGCGCCTGCCCGAGCTGAACCTGCCCGAGCGCAGCGACCTGGTGGCCTGGGGCCAGATGATCGAACTGACCCGCATCGACCCCGGCTGCCTGGCCGAGCTCCTCGACCTGGGCTGGCTGGATCCGGTGCGCACCCGGGCCGAGGACTACCTCTTCCGGCTGCGCGACATCTACCGCGTCCAGAAGCTCCTGCGCCTGCGCAACGACCTGGACGTCTCGGTCATCGGGGCCACCATCATCGTGGACCTGGTGGAGCGGGTGGAGGACCTGGAGAAGGAGATTTCCGAACTGCGCCGCCTGGTCTGATCCGGGGCGGGGCGGTATTTCGAAAGGAAGGAGGGTTCGCATATGGACCTGAACAAGTTCACGCAGAAATCCCAGGAGGCCGTGTCGGAGGCGCAGAACGCCGCCGTCCGCTTCGGCCAGCAGCATATCGACGCCGAGCACCTGCTCTGGGCCCTGGTCCAGCAGAAGGGCGGCCTGGTCACGGACATCCTGAAGAAGGCGGGCATCGACCCCAAGGAATACGCCGCCGCGGTGGAGGCCGAGATGGGCAAGCTGCCCAAGGTCTCCGGCCCCGGGGCGGGCGCGGGCCAGGTGTTCGTCACCCCGCGGCTGAACTCCGCCCTGGTGCGCGCCGAGGACTCGGCCAAGCGCATGCAGGACGAGTACGTCAGCGTGGAGCACCTGTTCATGGCGCTGCTGGACGAGAGCCCGTCCACCGGGGTGGGGCGCGTCAACCGCGCCTTTGGCCTGGACCGCGACAAGGTCTACGACGCGCTCACCAAGGTGCGCGGCAAGCAGCGCGTCACCTCGGACAACCCCGAGGCCACCTACGAGAGCCTGAAGAAGTACGGCCGCGACCTGGTGGACGAGGCCCGGCGCGGCAAGCTGGACCCGGTCATCGGCCGCGACGCCGAGATCCGCCGCGTCATCCGCATCCTGTCCCGGCGCACCAAGAACAACCCGGTGCTCATCGGCGAGGCGGGCGTGGGCAAGACCGCCATCGTGGAGGGCCTGGCCCAGCGCATCGTGCGCCAGGACGTGCCCGAGGGCCTGAAGGACAAGAGCGTGTTCGCCCTGGACATGGGCGCGCTCATCGCCGGGGCCAAGTTCCGCGGCGAGTTCGAGGAGCGGCTCAAGGCGGTGCTGAAGGAGGTCCAGGAGGCCGAGGGCCGGATCCTCATGTTCATCGACGAGCTGCACACCATCGTGGGCGCGGGCAAGGCCGAGGGCGCCATGGACGCCGGCAACCTGCTCAAGCCCCTGCTGGCGCGCGGCGAGCTGCACTGCATCGGGGCCACCACCACGGACGAGTACCGCAAGTACATCGAGAAGGACCCGGCCCTGGAGCGCCGCTTCCAGCCGGTCATGGTGGACGAGCCCAGCGTGGAGGACACCATCTCCATCCTGCGCGGGCTCAGGGAGCGCTTCGAAGTGCACCACGGGGTGCGCATCTCCGACGGCGCGGTGGTGGAGGCGGCGGTGCTCTCGGACCGCTACATCTCCGACCGCCAGCTCCCGGACAAGGCCATCGACCTCATCGACGAGGCCGCGGCGCTGATCCGCACCGAGATCGACTCCCAGCCCGAGGAGCTGGACAAGGCCAACCGCCAGATATTGCAGCTGGAGATCGAGCGCGAGGCCCTGAAGCGCGAGTCCGACGCCGCGTCCCACGAGCGCCTGGCCAAGATCGAGACCGAGCTGGCCGGGCTCAAGGCCGGGCAGTCCGAGCTGCTGGCCCAGTGGGAGCGCGAGAAGAGCCAGATCGAGAACGTTCGCCGCCTCAAGGACGAGATCGGGCAGGTGCGCCAGGAGGTGGAGGCCGCGGAGCGCAGCCTGGACTACAACCGCGCGGCCGAACTCAAGTACGGCCGCCTGGGCGAGCTGGAGCGCCAGCTGGCCGAGGCCTCCAAGGTGGACGACGGCCAGCCCCGGCTGGTCAAGGAGGAGGTCGGCCCGGACGACGTGGCCGAGATCATCTCCCGCTGGAGCGGCATCCCGGTGACGCGGCTCATGGAGGGCGAGCGCGAGAAGCTGCTGCGCCTGGAGGACACCCTGCACCAGCGGGTCATCGGCCAGGACGAGGCCGTGACCAGCGTGGCCAACGCCGTGCTGCGCGCCCGGGCCGGGCTCAAGGACCCCAAGCGGCCCATCGGCTCCTTCATCTTCCTGGGCCCCACGGGCGTGGGCAAGACCGAGCTGTGCAAGGCCCTGGCCGTGTCGCTCTTCGACTCCGAGGACAACATGGTCCGCCTGGACATGAGCGAGTACATGGAGCGGCACGCCGTCTCCCGGCTCATCGGCGCGCCTCCGGGCTACGTGGGCTACGACGAGGGCGGCCAGCTCACCGAGGCCGTGCGCCGCAAGCCCTACGCGGTGATCCTGTTCGACGAGATCGAGAAGGCCCACCCGGACGTGTTCAACGCCCTGTTGCAGATCCTGGACGACGGCCGCCTGACCGACTCCAAGGGCCGCACCGTGGACTTCAAGAACACCATCATCATCATGACCTCCAACCTGGGGGCCCAGTACCTGCTCGAAGGCATCGACCAGAACGGCCAGTTCCGGCCCGGGGTGGAGGGCAAGGTCATGGAGACCCTGCGCGGCCACTTCCGGCCCGAGTTCCTGAACCGCGTGGACGAGGTGGTGCTGTTCCGGCCGCTCTTGCTGGAGCAGCTCAAGCAGATCATCGAGCTGCTGGTGGCGGGCCTGCGCGAGCGCCTGGAGGAACGGCACATCGACCTGACCCTCACGGACGCGGCCAAGACCTTCATCGCCGAGGCCGGGTTCGATCCCGTGTACGGCGCGCGGCCGCTCAAGCGCTACCTCCAGATGCACCTGGAGACCCCGCTGGCCAAGCTGCTCATCTCGGGCAAGCTGGCGGACGGGAGCGCCGTGACCGTGGACATGAAGGACGGCGAGATCGTGTTCGCCTAGGCGAAGCAGACCAATTCCAACCAAACATCCGGCGGGCCGGGAGCCGTGCTTCCGGCCCGCTTGGAATCCATCTTGACCAACACCGCCATCACCCCCGACGACCTGCACAACTACGCCGAGGTCCTGGCCTGGGCCCTGGAGGGCTCGCGCGGGCGGCGGCAGCGCCACGGGGAGCTCGTGGTGGTGCGCTACGACCACCTGGCCAAGCCCCTGGTGGAGGCCCTGTTCGCCCGGCTCACCGACGCCCACCTCAACGTGGCCCTGCGGCCCCTGCCCACGCCCCTCATGCAGGGCGAGCGCTGTCTCAACTCCAGCTTCGGCCAGCTCGCCTACCCCGTCCCGGGGGAGGCCGAGCTCTACGCCGCGGCCGCCGCGCTGCTCACCATCTACGCCCCCGAGGACCTGCTCCACCTGGCCCACGTGGACCCGCGCATCCTGTCCGAGGCCGAAAAGGCCGAGCAGGGCGCGGGCGGGGCGGACGGGCCCCGGGCCGTGCTGGACCGCCGCCTGCGCGCCGGGGCCTGCGGGGCCGTGTCCTGCCTGTGGCCCACCCCGGCCCTGGCCGCGGCCGCGGGCCTGGAGGCGTCCGAGTACGAGCACGAGTTCCTGCGCGCCTGCTGGCTGAACATGCCCGACCCCGTGGCCGAGTGGCGGCGGCTGGCCCGGGAGTCCGCGGCCGTCTGCGCCCGGCTGGACGGGCTGAACGCGCAGCTCTTCCGCGTCGAATCGGAGGACCTGGACCTGGAGATATTTCCCGGCGACAATCGCCGGTTCCTGGGCGTCACCGGCCGCAACCTGCCCGGGTGCGAGGTCTACCTGGCCCCGGACGCCCGGCGCACCCGCGGGGTGTACGTCTCGGACCAGCCGAGCATCGTGCAGGGCCGGGTGGTGCAGGGGGTGCGGCTGGAGTTCCACGACGGCGTGGCCGTGCGCGCCTCGGCCGAGCGCGGGGACGGCTTTCTGCAATGGCGGCTGCGCCTGGACGCCGGGGCGCGCCGGGTGGGGGAGTTCTCCCTCACGGACGCGCGTTTTTCCCGGGTGGGGCGGTTCATGGCCCACGTGCTGCTGGACGAGAACCGCGCGGGCAACTGCCACCTGGCCCTGGGCTCGGCCGTGACCGCGAGCTTTTCCGGCCCGCCCGAGGTCCTCGGCCCGGAGCTGGCCGCGGACCTGGGCTTCAACGCCTCCTCCATCCACTGGGACCTGGTGAACACCGGGCCCAAGACCGTCACCGCGCACCTGCCCGGCGGCGGCCGCACGGTGGTGTTCGAGGGCGACCGCTTCGTGCTCTGATCCCGGCCGGGAAACGGCCCTTTTCGTCCCCCGCGCGGTTGACAACCCGCCCCGGGTGCTTATCCCTTGGACAGCCGCCGAGGGCGGCCGAGTCAAGACAAGGAACCAACGGACATGACTGCCAAAAGAAACGACGCGGAAGAGATCGAGATCCGCCGCACCGGCGCGGCCCCCCAGGTCGAGGACGACCCCGTGGACTTCGGCCCGCTGCTCGCCGACGGGCCCGAGGGCGACCCCGGAGCGGGAGGCCCCGCCCCGGCCGCCGAGCTGAACCTCAGCGCCGAGGAGCTGGAGGACCTGTGCCGCCGCCACGTCTGCCCCAACTGCGACGTGGCCCGCCAGGCCGAGGACAAGCTGCTGCGCGGCCTGGCCGACGCCGAGAACCTGAAGAAGCGGCTCAACCGCGAGGCCGAGGAGATCCGCAAGTACGCCGGGGAGGCCGTGCTGGCCGACCTGCTGCCCGTGCTGGACAACCTGGACCTGGCCCTCAACCACGCCGCCACCCACGAGGTCTGCCAGAGCTTCGTGGCCGGCATCGAGATCACCCGCAAGGTCTTTCTGGACACCCTGGCCAAGCACGGCCTCACCCCCCTGGGCGAGCGGGGCGAGCCCTTCGACCCGGCCCTGCACGAGGCCATCGGCATGACCCACGACCCGAGCCTGCCCGCGGACAGCGTGGGCCAGCTCGTGCACCGCGGCTACCTGCTCAAGGGCCGCCTGCTGCGCCCGGCCAAGGTCATGGTGAACAAGCCCGCCTAGGCGCGCGGGCCCCGATGGGCCTGCGGCATGGAAAAAATGGGCCGCCCCGCCCTTTACACGGCGCGGATCGGCATTAGTTGAAAAGCGACGAAAAAATCTCCAGACCCATTCAATGAGGAGGACGGGTTCATGGGTAAAATCATAGGCATCGACCTCGGGACCACCAACTCCTGCGTCTACGTCATGGAGGGCAAGGACCCGAAGTGCATCACCAACCCCGAAGGCGGTCGGACCACGCCGTCCATCGTCGCCTTCACCGATAAGGAACGCCTGGTGGGCGAGATCGCCAAACGCCAGGCCGTCACCAACCCCGAAAAGACCGTGTTCGCCATCAAGCGCCTCATGGGCCGCGCCTTTGACGGCCCCGAGGTCAAGAAATGGGCCGAACACTGCCCCTACCGCATCGTCAAGGGCAAGGGCGGCGACGCTGCGGTGGAGATCGAGGGCAAGAAGTACTCCCCGCCCGAAATCTCGGCCATGATCCTGCAGAAGCTGAAGAGCGACGCCGAGGCCTACCTGGGCGAGCCGGTCACCGAGGCGGTCATCACCGTCCCGGCGTACTTCAACGACTCCCAGCGCCAGGCCACCAAGGACGCGGGCAAGATCGCCGGGCTTGAGGTCAAGCGCATCATCAACGAGCCCACGGCGGCCTCCCTGGCCTACGGGTTCGACAAGAAGGCCAACGAGAAGATCGCGGTCTTCGACCTGGGCGGCGGCACCTTCGATATCTCCATTCTGGAGGTGGGGGACAACGTCGTGGAGGTCCGCGCCACCAACGGCGACACCTTCCTCGGCGGCGAGGACTTCGACCACCGCGTCATCACCTACCTGGTGGACGAGTTCAAGAAGGACCAGGGCATCGACCTGAGCCAGGACCGCATGGCCCTCCAGCGCCTCAAGGAGGCCGCGGAAAAGGCCAAGAAGGAGCTCTCCAGCTCCATGGAAACCGAGGTCAACCTGCCCTTCATCACCGCGGACCAGAACGGGCCCAAGCACCTGATGATCAAGCTCTCCCGCGCCAAGCTGGAGAACCTGGTGGGCGACCTGGTGGAGCGCACCAAGGCCCCGTGCATGAAGGCCCTCAAGGACGCCGGGCTGTCCGCCTCCGAGGTGGACGAGGTGGTCCTGGTGGGCGGCATGACCCGCATGCCGCTGGTGCAGCAGAAGGTGAAGGAGTTCTTCGGCAAGGAGCCCAACCGTTCGGTGAACCCGGACGAGGTGGTGGCCATGGGCGCCGCCATCCAGGGCGGCATCCTCACCGGCGACGTCAAGGACGTGCTGCTGCTCGACGTAACCCCGCTGAGCCTGGGCATCGAGACCATGGGCGGCGTCATGACCCGGCTCATCGACCGCAACACCACCATCCCGACCCGCAAGTCCCAGATCTTCACCACCGCGGCCGACAACCAGCCGAGCGTGTCCATCCGGGTCTTCCAGGGCGAGCGGCCCATGAGCGCGGACAACATGCTGCTGGGCAACTTCGAGCTCACCGGCATCCTGCCCTCGCCGCGCGGCATCCCGCAGATCGAAGTGACCTTCGACATCGACGCCAACGGCATCGTCAACGTCTCGGCCAAGGACATGGGCACCGGCAAGGAGCAGTCCATCCGGATCACCGCGTCCTCGGGCCTGAGCGACGACGACATCAAGCGCATGGTCAAGGACGCCGAGTCCCACGCCGAGGACGACAAGAAGAAGCAGGCCCTCATCGAGGCCCGCAACCAGGCCGACACGCTGATCTACACCACCGAGAAGAGCCTGCGCGACATCGGCGACAACGTGGACGGCGTGCTCAAGGGCGACATCGACACCAAGATCGAGGCCCTGCGCAAGCTGCTGGAGGGCGACGACCCCGAGGCCATCAAGCGCGGCACGGACGAGCTGGCCAAGGCCTCCCACAAGCTGGCCGAACAGCTCTACGCCCAGAAGAGCCAGCAGCCCCACGGCGGCCCCGAGGCCGGACCCCAGGGCGACGCCGGCGCCGGCGGCTCCAAGCCCGCGGGCGGCGACGACGACGTGGTGGACGCCGACTACACCGAGGTCAAGTAGCGCCCCTCGCGCCATCCGTCCTCTGACACGACAAGGCCGCCGGGAACCTCCCGGCGGCCTTTTTCGTTTGGGTCGGCGGGGGAGGGGAGCGGGGGAGAGGGGGCGACGGGGGAGAGGAGCGGGGGAGAGGCGGTTGGCGACCGACCGGCTGGAGGCCCCGGCCCGGAGGTCCCGGCCCGGAAGGCCCAGGCTGGAGGCCCCGGCCTGGAAGGCGCGGACTTGCCTTGGCGGTGCAAGCGTTGTAGCTTGGGCCCGCCCGCGGGGATGCGGGCCGGGCCGCGCCGTGGTCGCGCCCGCACCCGGAACATTCGACGTGAGACGCCGCATGCGTATGCTTCATTTTCCTATCCCGTCCTGCCGGGTGGCCCCGGCGCTGGTCCTGACCGTCCTGGCGGCCGTCCTCATGGCCGTCCTGGCGGCCGGGTGCGCGGGCACGGGCCGCCAGAGCGTGACCGCCACGGAGGGCATGAGCACCCAGCGGCTGCTTCTGGTGGCCGACAAG
>JBFWIY010000036.1:0-11644 GCA_050255855.1 Desulfovibrionaceae bacterium | reverse complement strand
TCGGCCAAGCTCTCGCCCCAGGCCGCCCTGGTGCTGGTGGAGGTCATCCAGGTCCTCTCCGACTCGAACTTCAAGCTCACGGTCATGGGCCACACCGACGGCCACGAGCTGGGCCCGGACCTGCTGGACAACAACTGGGAGCTCTCGGCCACCCGGGCCGCGGCCTGCCTGCGCTTCATCCTGGAGCACTCGCGCGTCCCGGCCTCGCGGCTCAAGGCCGTGGGCTACGCCAGCTCCCGGCCGCTGGTGCCCAGCACCACCGAGGCCAACAAGGCCGCCAACCGCCGGGTGGAGTTCTACTTCCAGTCCCCGTCCCGGGCCGACTGGTAGGCCCGGGCCCGTCCCGGCCCGCTCCGGTCCGTCCCCGGCCCTCCCGTTCCCCTGTCCCCGCCCGTCTCCGGCGCGTCCCGGCCGTCCCTGACCGTCCCTGACCGCCCCGGGTCCCTGTCCGCTCCCTGTTTTCGTCCCCGTCCCGCTCCGGCCGCGGGTTTTTCGGCCCGCGGCCTCGGCCCGGATCCACGATCCCGTGGCCGGGACGCCGCAATGTGACGATTTTCCGTGAGTTTCGGACCCGTTCCCTGAACGGTTCGTGTCATTTGTGCCAAAACATGAATAATAAAAAAGAGTTTGCTCGTAGACAGCCGGTTCGTTATGGTTCAGTTGTCATAATTCACCCGCCGCGGTTCGTCGGCGGAACAGGATGAAAACACATGGAACAGCCGGTGGCGGAACGCGCGGATTACGGCATGGTCCCCGAAGGCGGGAACGTCGGCCCCTACACCTTTGACGAGTACGTGGGCCTGGCCAAGAGCTTTCACTCCTACCCGGCCCCGGGGCTGCTGCTCGGCGGGTTCATGGTGGCCGAGGCCCAGCGGCGCATGCCCGCGGGCGTGCTCTACGACGCGGTGTGCGAGACCTCCTGGTGCCTGCCCGACGCGGTCCAGCTCCTCACCCCGTGCACCATCGGCAACGGGTGGCTGCGCATCATGGACCTGGGGCTCTACGCCCTGGCCCTGTTCGACAAGCACTCGGGCGAGGGCGTGCGCGTGGCCGTGGACCCGGCCCGCCTGGCGGACTGGGGGCACATCACGGCCTGGCTCTTCAAGACCGCGCCCAAGCGGGAGCAGGACTCCGACGCCCTGCGCGAGTCCATCCGCCGGGCTGGGGCCTCCATCTGCAAGGTGGAGCCCGTCCGGGTCCGGGAGAACCTGTTGCGCCACCGCAGCAAGGGCGACATCGTGTCCTGCCCCCTGTGCGGCGAGGCCTACCCGCGGCGCTTCGGCAGCATCTGCCGCCGCTGCCAGGGCGAGGGGCCCTATGCGGGCGTGGACGCGGGGGTGGCCGAGGCCCTTCCCGCGGCCGGGTCCCTGCGCGCCCTGCCCGTGGAGCAGAGCCTGGGCAAGGTCCTGCTCCACGACATGACCCAGATCATCCCGGGGGAGAGCAAGGACGCCGTGTTCCGGCGCGGCCAGGTGGTCAGCGCGGGCGACGTCTGCCGGTTGCAGCAGATGGGCCGGTTCCACGTCTACGCCGAGCAGGAGGCCCCGGAGGGCATGCTGCACGAGGACGACGTGGCCAAGAGTTTCGGGGAGGTCATGGCCGGCGACGGCGTGGTCCTGGACAAGGAGGCCAAGGAGGGCAAGATGAACCTCCTGGCCGGGCGCGACGGCCTGCTCACCGTGGACGAGACCCTGCTGGAGTCCTTCAACCTGCTGCCCGGGGTCATGGCCGCCAGCCGCTGCCATTGCAGCACCGTGCGCAAGGGCCGGGTGGTGGCGGCCACGCGGGCCATCCCGCTCTTTCTGGAGCGGCGCATCTTCGACCAGGCCATGCGCGTGCTCCAGGACGGGCCGCTCTTCACCGTGCGCGAGCTGCGCAAGGCCCGGGCCGGGCTGGTGGTCACGGGCAACGAGGTCTTCAAGGGCCTGATCCAGGACCGCTTCGCCCCGGTCATCACCGGCAAGCTGGAGCAGTACGGCTGCACCCTGGTGGGCAAGCACGTGGCGCCCGACGACGCCGACGCCATCGCCCAGGCGGTGCAGGACTTGGCCGACGCCGGGGCGGACCTGCTCATCACCACGGCCGGGCTCTCCGTGGACCCGGACGACGTGACCCGCAAGGGCCTGATCCAGGCCGGGGTGGGCGACATCCGCTACGGCATCCCGGTGCTGCCCGGGGCCATGACCCTCATCGGCCAGCGCGGCGGCATGCAGGTGCTGGGCGTGCCCGCCTGCGCGCTGTTCCACAAGACCACCAGCCTGGACGTGCTCCTGCCGCGGCTGCTGGCGGGCATGGACCTCTCGCGTTCGGTGCTGGCCAAGCTCGGCCCGGGCGGCCTGTGCCGCCAGTGCACCACCTGCGTCTATCCCAAGTGCGCCTTCGGCAAGTAGCCGGAGGCCGGACGCGCCAAGCCCGGGCGGTCCCCTGCGGGGGCCGCCCGGGCTGCGTTTTTGCGGCCCTGGCGTCG
Organism: Desulfovibrionaceae bacterium; assembly: GCA_050255855.1. Classification (GTDB taxonomy): domain Bacteria; phylum Desulfobacterota; class Desulfovibrionia; order Desulfovibrionales; family Desulfovibrionaceae. The sequence goes on along the minus strand of JBFWIY010000036.1, from coordinate 9,177 downwards.
GGGGGTCAGAACCCGCGGTATTTCTGGTCGTATGCCTTTTGGGCCTCCAGGGCCTTGAGGTATTGCTGGATCTCCAGGCTCTGCCGGGGCGTGAACTGCGTCGCCGGAGGCGCTGCGGGCGCATCCGGCATCGGGGGCTCGGCGGCCGCATCGGGCATCGTTGCTTCCTCGTCGGGCTTGGTCGCGGCCGCCGGCTGGTCGTCCGTCTGGGCGTGGGCGCTGGCCGGGGCCCAGAACGGCTCGGCCGCGGCCCCGGCGCCGTTGGTGGGAACCTGCAGCATCTTCAGGATCTGCGGGTCCAGCGTCGGTATCTCGGGGCGCGGGTTGACCTTGTCCATGGCCCCGGTGCACGAGGCGAAGATGATGAGGGCGTTGAGCACGGTGTAGGAGATCCCCTGCAGGGACAGGGACTTGATCTTGCCCTGTTGGATGATGAGGATGGCGATCAGGAAGCTCAGGGCCAGGGCCACCCAGTTGAATTTGATGCCGATGCAGGCCGTCACCGGCAGGGAGATGGTGAGGACCAGGGCGCCGGCGATGCCCGGGGTCAGCATGGACTGGGGTTGCAGAAAGTTTTGGATTCCCGTGGACGCTGTTCCTTCTTGCTCGGGCATGGTTTTCCTCCCTTGTTCGGTGCTAATGGGCGTGCAGGTCTACGCCCATCTGCTCGAAGATGGGGGTGAGCTGCACCATGCAGAACGCCTGGTGCGCCTTCACCGCCTCCTGGAACCGGAACCAGTTCGAGTCCTGCCAGCCGGGCTTCCAGGTGTAGCTGTCCTTGAACAGGGTAAGGCCGGGCGTGTCGTCGGGCAGGCCCCGGACCCGGGTGTGCACGGCGTCCTTGAACCAGGCGTGCTCGTCATACTCCGGCAACCCGGGAAAGAGGTCATGGTAGGCCCGGAGCCGGGCGTCCTCCCCCTTGAGCTTGTTGCCGGTGGCCACCGGGCCCATGGCCTGCCGGAGGTCGGACTCCAGCCCGTTCCACCCGTTGCGGGCCGGACCGCCGGTGGCCGTGCAGAAGGCCTCGAACAGCCGTTTGGCCGCCGACAGGAAGCGGTGGTTGTTGTTGACGTCCGAGGCCAGGATCCGCTCGTCCTGCCAGGCGTGGCCCACCCAGTCCGGGTGGTGCACGAAGTCCGCGTGGCCGATGTTGGGCAGGGGGTTGAGGGCCTGGCCGTTGATGCTCTCGGGCCAGCCGACGAAGTTCTGGTGGGCCCAGGAATCGGCGTAGGTATGGGCGGCCACGCCGATGCGGTGGGGGTCGCGGGTGTCCAGGGCCGCGTTCAGCACCATGCGGGTCAGGTCGCTGTCCGGGGTGGTGGTCAGGATGTGCATCTTGCCGTCGCCCCGCCGGGCCGATTCGGCGTCGGGCTTGCCGGGCAGGAAGTGGAAGATGGAATAGATGCGCATGAGCTCCCGCTTCGGCTTGAAGATGTTCATGGTCTGGCTGATGTACGCCTCGTAGTCCGGGCCTCCTCCGGGGTCGGTGATGGTCCGCCGCATGTCGTTGTCGTCGACGTATTGGGCGGCGTAGGCGATGGTCTTGGCGGTCTCTTCCGGGAATCCCGCCCGTTTGGCGATGACGCCCGTGATCCAGTAGTGGAACTCCTGGTCCATATCCCCCTCCCTCGGGGTTTTCGCCGGGGTGGGCCGGGACGATCCCGGCCTCACGCGGTCCGGCGGTCCTGACAGGCTTCCCAGACTTCCTGGGGGAACACGATGCGCTGCGTCAGGGGGAGAACGTCCAGGCGGAATCCGATGTTCAGGTCGATGCCGTGGGGGAGGTAGGCCGCGTAGGCCAGCTGGCTGCAATAGAAGGCGTCGCGGGTGGCGGAGTCGAAGAAGTTGAGGTTGTAGGGCGTGGCGCGTCGGGCGTGCTCAAGGCAGAAATGGGCCACCGCCAGGCGGATGTCGGTCTCCCGGTCCGGGGCGAGGTTCCGCCCGGCCAGGGGGGAGCCCACGCCGTGCAGGCGGTCCACGAAGCCGCGCCGGGGCAGCATGGCCTCGGCGTCCCATCCCTCGGCGGGGGCCTCGAAGGCCACCACCTTGCCCAGGGCCCCGGCCTCCACGCACCGTCCGCCCGGGCCGACGTACACGGCCACGTGATCCACCTCGCCCGGGATGAGCAGCCCCACCAGCCACCAGAATTGCCCCGGGCCCGGGGCGGCGGAGCCGTTGGTGGTGAAGATCAGGTCGCCGGTCAGGACCGGCAGGCCGCCCACGGTGCCGTGCTGGACTTGGGTCATGCCTGGCCCGCCTTGTCGCCTGTTGGAGGGAAAGCCTAAAATGAGAATAGCAGTATTCCCTCGTCGAAGTAAATAGCCTAGTGCATGACGTGGCGAAGCCGGGACGGATGTCCGTTTCCGGCGGGAAGCCACCATGGTTCCATGGGGGGCGATACGGGCCGCCGGGGGCGGCCCCGGCGGCAAGGCGCCCGGACGGCGGGGCCGTCCGGGCGCTCCGGGAGGAGGATCGTCCGGGGCCGCGGCGTGGAGGAGCCGGGTCCCGGACCGGGGGCCGGGGTCAGAGGGCCGCGGCGTTCCAGGGGCGGGGGACCAGGGGGGCGAGCCCCCGGGCCCGGGCCAGCAGGTCCAGGTGCAGGAGCCCCAGGGCCACGGTCCGCGGCTCGGGCGGGGCGTCCATCTCGCGCGCGTCCAGGGTGAGCAGGTAGCGGTGGCACTCGGGGCAGATCTCCGCCCGCTCGCCGATGTTTCCGTCCACGTAGAGGTACTGCCGGTCCTTCTGCTCGTCGTGCTCGCAGCCCGGGCAGCGGGTGCGGACGTGCCGCCACTGGTGGGCGCAGACCGAGCAGGAGAGCCAGCGCTGGCCGGAGACGTTCTTCAAATATTCCGTGGGCTCCTGCTCGCCCAGGCGGAGCAGGGACACGTCGGGCAGGGCCCCGCACACCGGGCAGGTCCCGCGGTGCCACACGGTCCAGGGGATGGCGGCCAGTCCCGGGGCCAGGGCCCGGGCCAGGCGCTCCAGGCCGGGCCGGGCCAGGCACTCCAGCACGTAGGCGAGCACGCCCTCGGGCAGGTCGTGGCGGCGGGCCAGGTTGGCCAGGGCGCGGGGACGGCCCTCGCGCAGGATGCCCAGCACCTTGCGCCGCTCGCCCGGGTCGGCCAGGTCGTGGCCCAGGGCGGCCAGGCGCTCGGCCAGGGCCGGGAAGGCCTCGGCCAGGGCCGGGAAAAGTTTCGGGGCCACCACGGTGAGGCGGAAGTCCACGGTGGGCGCGCCGGGCTGGTCCAGCAGGGGCGCGCCCTGGCGCAGGAGCTCGGGGTCCGGGGCAAACCCGCCCAGGTCGGGCTCGGGCAGGGCCGCGGCGGCCTCGGCCAGGGCCTCGGTCACGTGGCCGAAGGCCCGGAGCAGCTCGTCCAGTTCGGGGGTCTTGGCGCGCAGGGCCTCGATGCCGTGGTGCAGGGCCTGGAGGTCGGGGGCGGGAGCGGTGTCGGTGGCGGGCATGGGATCTCCCCGGGAGGACGGAGGGGGGCCGGGGCCCCCCTCCGGTTCATGGTTCAACGGCCTGGGCGTCAGCCGCGCAGCAGGTTGCGCACCGGCGAGGCCAGCCTGGCCAGGAGCTCCTGGCGGCTGAGCGGGGCCGGGACCTTGCCCTCGGCGTACTCCCAGATCTTCTTGGCGTCGTAGGCCAGCAGGTAGAAGACCGAGCCGAAGTCGGTGTCCACGATGTTGGCCTCGGGGAACTCCTTCTTGACCTCGGTCAGGCGCGCCGCGGCCAGCTTCTCCATGTCGGCGCGCTCGCCGAAGTTCATGGTGCCGGTGCAGCAGGTCTTGACGCACATGGGCAGCAGGTTGTTCTGCACCCGGTCGATGCACATGTCGCACTTGGCGAGCAGGCCGGTCTTGGGCTCGCGCCGGGGGATGTTGTAGGGGCAGGCCTCGCGCATCTCCTCGAACTGCTCGGCGGTGAGCTTCCTGGTCTTGTCGGTGTAGATCACCGCGCCGGTGGCCTCGTCCTTGATGACCGCGCCCTGAACATAGCCGTCGGCCACGTCCTTGCAGGGCGGGTTCACGCAGTGGCGGCACTGGTCCGGGAAGAAGTTCCAGGCCACGGCGCCGTCGTCGCGCCGGAACTCGCTGAAGCGCACCAGTTTGAAGTTGTACGGATTGAGGTCCGGGGGGTTCTGGTGGGTGCCGGTCTGCAGGGTCTTGTTGGCCGGCAGTTCGTGCCATTCCTTGCACGCGATCTGGCAACCGCGGCAGGCGGTGCACCGGGTCGTGTCGATGAAGAATGCCTTGGGCATATGCTTCTCCTTGTCCTGTGCGCGTTAGCGGGCCAGTTCCGTGACCTTGTCGGCCTTGCGGATGTTGACGAGGCAGGCCTTGTACTCGGGGATGCCGGTGTTGGAGTCGCCCACCGCGGGGGTGAGGCGGTTGGTGGCGTCGCCGCAGCCCGGCGTGGTCCAGCCGAAGCTGTAGGGCATGCCCACCTCGTGCACCGTCTTGCCCTGGATGGTGAAGGGCGTCAGCCGCACCGTGACCATGGCCACGGCCTCCACCCTGCCGCGGGCGCTCTCCACGATGACCACGTCACCGTTCTTGATGCCCTTCTCGGCGGCCAGCTCGTGGCTCATCTCGATAAAGGCCTGGGGTTCGGCCTCCAGCAGGTTGGGCGTGTTGCGCGTCTCGGCCCCGCCGCACCAGTGCTCCACCACCGCGTAGGTGGTGAGCACGATGGGGAACTTGGGATCGGCCGGGGGCGTGAGCTTGTCCATGTCGCTGGTGACGAACTTGTAGCAGGGGCTGTTGAGCTGGTTGGAGAAGGGGTGGCTCTTCACCGGGGTCTCCACGGGCTCGTAGTGCTCGGGGAAGGGGCCCTCCACCCGGCCGGGGCCGTAGAGCTGGCCGAAGCCGTGGGTGTGCATGATGAAGGGGTAGGTGCCCTTGGGGTCGGCCATGGGGGCCGCGCCGCCGTCGGGCACGTCGCCCTCCCACTTGGAGCCGTTCCACTGGATGACGACCTTGTCCGGGTTCCAGGGCTTGCCCGTGGGATCCACCGAGGCGCGGTTGTACAGGATGCGCCGGTTCACCGGCCAGGCGAACGAGAAGTTCGCGAACAGGCCGAGCTTGGCGTCCATGGGGCTCTGGGAGAGGTCGCGCCGCTTGGCCAGGTTCTGGTCGTGCTCCGGGTAGCAGCCGGAGAAGAGCCAGTTGTAGCAGGCGGTGGAGCCGTCGTCGGCCAGTTTGGGGAAGCTCGGCACCTGCCGGCCCTTCTTGTCGCCGCTCACGTACCAGCCGTTGTCCTCGCGGGCGATCTGCTCGGCGTCGTACTTCCCGGGCCAGCGCATGTTGACGATGGGGGCCGGGAACGCGCCGCCCTCCTTCTTGTACAGGGCCTTCACGCGGTTCATGATGTCCACGATCATGGCGCCCATGGTGCGGCACTGGCCGATGGGCTTGGCCGCCTCGTAGTGCCACATGATCCAGCGGCCGGAGTTGGTCACCGAGCCGTCCTTTTCGGCGCGCTGGGCCGAGGGCAGCAGGAAGACCTCGGTGCCGATCTTCTTGGGATCCACGCCGGGACGACGCCAGTTGTCGCTGGTCTCGGTGTGGTGGATCTCGCCCATCACCAGCCATTCGAGGTTGTCCAGGGCCTTGCGGCTCTTGTGGGTGTTGGGCACGCTCTGGGCCGGGTTGTGGGCGAAGACGAAGCCGCCCTTGATCTGCTTCTTGTACATGCGGTCGAAGAAGAAGATGTAGGAGTAGTCCTCGCCCGGCTCCACCTTGGGGATCCAGTTGAAGGCGAAGTCGTTGTCCTTGGTGGCCGCGTCGCCCCACCAGGCCTTGAGCAGGCTGGTGACGTACTTGGGCCGGTGCTGCCACCAGTTCACGCTCTTGGGGTCGTGGGACAGGGGGGTGCAGGCGTCCAGGTAGCCCTTCAGGGTGTCCTGGCCGGCCTTGGGCACCGGATGGTAGCCCGGCAGGATGTGCCAGAGGATGGCCTGGTCCGTGGAGCCCTGGACGTTGGGCTCGCCGCGCAGGGCGTTGATGCCGCCGCCGGCCACGCCGATGTTGCCGAGCAGGAGCTGGACCATGGCGCTGGTGCGGATGTTCTGCACGCCCACGGTGTGCTGGGTCCAGCCCAGGGCGTACATGATGGTGCCGGCCTTGTTGGGCACGCCGGTGGCGGTGTAGGCCTCGTACACCTTGAGGATCTTGTCCTTGGGCACGCCGGTGATGCTGGAGACCTTGTCCAGGTCGTAGCGCGAGTAGTGCTTCTTGAGCAGCTGGAACACGCAGTTGGGATCCTTGAGGCTCTCGTCGCGCAGGGGCACCCCGCTCTTGTCCATCTGGAAGGTCCAGGTGGCCTTGTCGTAGGTGCGGGTCTCGGGCTTGTACCCGGTGAACAGGCCGTCGTCGAAGCCGAACTTCTCGTTCACCAGCAGCGGGGCGTTGGTGTAGTTGACGACGTAGTCGTGGAAGTACTTCTTGTTGTTGATGATGTAGTTTATCATGCCGCCCAGGAAGGCGATGTCCGTGCCCGAGCGGAGCGGGACATGGAAGTTGCAGCGGGCCGAGGTGCGGTTGAACACCGGGTCCACGTGCATGACCACCGCGCCCTTGGCCTTGGCCTTGAGCACCCACTTGAAGCTGATGGGGTGGTTCTCGGCCGCCTTGCCGCCCATGATGAGGATGGCGTCGGCGTTCTTGATGTCGATCCAGTGGTTGGTCATGGCGCCGCGGCCGAAGGACTCGGCCAGGGCGGGCACCGTGGCGCTGTGGCAGATGCGGGCCTGGTGGTCCATGTGCACCATGCCCAGGGCGCGCAGCATGTGGTGGTGGACCGCGCACTCCTCGTTGTCCATCTGGGAGGTGCCGGCCTGGAAGATGGCCTCGCAGCGGTTCACGGTCTGGCCCTTGGCGTTCTTCTCCATGAAGGTGGCGTCACGGGTGTCCTTGACCTTGCGGGCGATGCGGTCGAGCATCCAGTCCCAGGACTTCTCTTCCCATTTCTCGCTGTAGGGCGCGCGGTACAGGGGCTTCTCCAGGCGGTGGTGTCCCACGTGCATGGTGAACATGGCCGCGCCCTTGCAGCACAGGGCGCCCTCGGACACGGGATAGTCCGGGTCGCCCTCGGTGGAGATGATCTTGCCGTTCTTGGTGTGGACCAGGAAGTTGCAGCCGCAGGAGCAGAAGGGACAGATGGAGATGGACTCCTTGGCCCCTTCGATCTTCAGTTTGGCGGTGTAGGCCTCGGCCTCACTCGCGCTCAGTCCGAACTGTCCCAGGGTCGCGGCGGCGACCCCCGCGCCGGACAGCTTCAGGAATCCGCGTCGGGTGCATCCCATACGAGCCTCCTTGGATTGGGTCGGGTTGGATCGCGTCCGGCCACGGCCAAAGGCCGCGGCGACGCGACAGTGGGTCGAGCATGCCCCGCGCCAAGGACCCTGTCAAGGCGATTTGCTAATAAAATCGAATAGTTATATGTGTTTTGTCAAACACATATCCCGGGGGCGGGGCGGCCGGAGGCCGGGGGGAGGCGGGGCAGGAGGCGCGAGGAGGGGGCAGGACAGGGTCGGGAGAGGAAGGGAGAGGGCGAGGGACGAGGAGGGGGAGCGATGGTCAGGGGGGCTGAGGGGCGGGGGCGGGCCGGGTCTCGGGGCAGGATCCGCAGGGCTTGGAAGCCGGGGGCGGCGCGTGGGGGCCGGGGCCGGGTCCGGACCGGAGGGGAAGGCGGCCGGGCGGACGCGGGGCGCGGCCGACGTCCCCGGGACGGGCGGCGGGGCGGCCGGGGCGGGGCGGATGGACGGGGCGGGCCGGGGACGGGGTCAGGCGGGCTCGGGGCGGGCCAGGACGGCCTGGGGGGCGTCCGGCCCGGGGCCGGATCGGGCGGCCGGGGCCTCGGGCTCGACGTAGGGGCGCACGGTCCAGGGGAAGATGGACTCGGCCCGCTCCAGGGCGATCTGCTCCACGCCCTGGAACCACTGCCAGAACATGCGCCGGAACTGCCGCCCCTGCACGGTGAGCTGGCAGCCGTCGCGCTTGGAGCCGCTGGGCTCCACCAGCTTGACGCCCAGGGCCTTCTCGGTGGCGCGCAGCTTGCCCCAGGCCGCCCGGTAGCTCATGCCGATGCTCTTGGCGGCCTTGCGCAGGGAGCCGTGCTCCTCGATGAGGTCCAGCAGCAGGATGCGGCCCGGGCCGAGGACGCAGTCCTCGCCGTTCTCCAGCCAGAGGTGGACGCGGACCGTGGGGATCTGGGGTCGTTTCATGGCGCCTCCCGGAAACCCCGCCGCGCCGGGCGCGGGAGGCTTCGATGCTCCCCACCCTAGGCGGGGGGCCCGGCCCGGGCAACGCGGCCCGGGCGGACAACCCGGCGTTTTGGCACAAGACGGTCCGCTCCGCGGGGTGATATCTTTTGAAAAGGAATTTTAAATCGCCATGTTGGAGATGCGCGGCGGCGCGCCGGCCGGGCCGGCGGGACGGCGTGCGTTCCGGCCCGCCCGGCGCTTCGGACCAGGGCGCGGGGTTTTCGGGCCAAACCGGCCGCCTTGCCGGGAAAAACGGAAGTCCCGTGCCTTCGCGGCCCTGGGATATGTGTTAGGATTAACCGAAATCCCAGATTTTTCTTGTTCGCGTTGTCCGGCCCGGGTAGGATTCGGGTCCGCCTTCTCCTGGCGGCCCCGGGGGCCGCGGCCGCGCCGGGCCGGGGAGGCGGCTCGGGGTTTTCTGGGCAACCGGCCGTCTTGGCTGGAGAAACATCCGAGGCTCGGCGCACGGTCCGGTATCGAATTTCTCGATGCCTGGGAAAAGTTTCCCGGATACATCTCGGCCCCCTGGGACCGGGGTGTCGGACAGCAATGGACGTATTCGCCTTTCATTCCTTGGTTTCCACCGAGAACGCCGCGCGCCGGTACCTGCTGGGGTTTTGCTGGAAAAACCACCAGCGTTTCTGCCCGCGCTGCCGCGAGCGGCATCTGTACAAGGTCCAGGGCGGGCGGCGGCGCTGCGCCCGGTGCCACTACACCTTCCACGACTTCAGCCGCCGCTTCCTCCAGGGCTGCGCCTTCACCGCCCGGCAGTGGCTGTGGTTTCTCAAGCTCTTCGAGCTCGACGTGCCCATCCGCGACGCCGCGGCCCAGCTCGGCGTGTCCTACGCCACGGCCCTGAAGGCCCGGGACGTGGTGCAGCGGGCCATCCTGGCCCAGGCCGTGGACGCCC
>JBFWIY010000035.1:4497-12143 GCA_050255855.1 Desulfovibrionaceae bacterium | reverse complement strand
GACGCCGCGTATTGCAGATTGTAACAAGCCCTTGGGCGGCGGGCCGAGGCGCATATCTCCAGTTATTTCAATGCGAAATCCTTGTTCCTTTGTTCACGAGCTGTTGTGATGTGCAACAGTCGCGGCGGGGGCTGTCGGAAAATTTAAATGATTTCAGCATAGTGAAAAACGGCACAGGGCTTGAAAAGAGGATGGGCAGACCGTGGCCGGGACCCGCCGTGGGCCCGCGCCAGCACCGCAAGGAGCCGGGACCCACCTATGAACGGATTTTTCCAGCGCTGGCGGCGACCCGCCCCCGAGACCCAATCCCAGGCCGAGCCCGCCCAGGCGCACCGCCCCAAGTTGCTGGTGGTCTCCCGCAGCCCGGGCTTCGACGCGCACCTGGCCAGCTATTCGGCGGGCATGGCCTCCCGGCTGGACGGGCGCATCCTGGCGCTCTCGGTGAACACGTTGCCCGACTATTATGAGGAAGACGAGCAGGGCCGCAGCGCCTTCCGCCAGGTCTTCCGCCGCAAGGCCGCCCGCGCCGCCGAGGACTTCGCCCGGCAGGCCGAGGCCCACAACGTCCCCTTCACCCACCTGTGCAAGACCGGCCGCGTGGACAACGCGGTGGACGAGGTGTTCCGCGATCAGCCGGACATCGACATCGTCCTGTTGGAGCCCGGCATCGTGCGCGAGCGCATCGCCGCCTCCGTTCCGGTGCCGGTGTTCAGTCTGGCCCGCGTGCGCGAGCGCGCCGAGCGGGCCTCCCGCAGCAAGCAGACCGGCCGCCGGGCCGGGTTGGACGGCAACGCGAAACCCAAAGGAGCGACTTTCATGGCCGAGATGACGAGGAAGCAGGCAGCGCGGCGCGCCGCGGTGTTCGGAGTGCTGGCGATCGGGCTCTACGCCGCGGTGTTCACCCATACCGATTTCATCATGAAGTACTGGACCCAGGGCGGCGTGAGCGCGCTGCTGCCCGTGGCCACCGTGTTCCTGTTCTCCTATGTGCACGGATCGTTCGCGAGCAACTTCTGGACGGCCATCGGCATCCAGGCTTCCCGCACCACCCGCAAGAAGGTGACCGAGCAGCCCACCAAGCGGCCCGACGCGCGCCCCCGCGCCACCCTGCAGGCCTAACCGCCATCCGAAGGAGAGGAGAATATCATGCATGGTTTCGGTTTGGACACCATCCAGTTCATTGATCTCCATTTCGCCCAGGTGCTCTTTCTCTTCGCCGTGGGCTTCATTGGCGGCCTGGTGAGCGGCTTCATCGGCTCGGGCGGGGCCTTCGTGCTCACCCCGGGCATGATGAGCCTGGGCGTGCCCGGCACCGTGGCCGTGGCCAGCAACATGTGCCACAAGTTCCCCAAGGCCCTGGTGGGCGCCATCAAGCGCTTCCGCTACGGCCAGGTGGACATCAAGCTCGGCCTCATCGTCGGCGTCTCCGCCGAGGTGGGCGTGCAGCTGGGCATCCGCGTGCAGCGCTTCATCCTCAACACCTGGGGCCAGGCTGGCAGCGACCTGTACGTGAGCCTGGCCTTCGTGGTGGTGCTGGTGCTGGTGGGCGGCTTCGTGCTGCGCGACGCCATGAACATCAGCAAGCACGGCGGCGTGAGCCAGCGGCCCAAGCTGGCCGAGGCCCTCCAGCGCATCGAGCTGTGGCCCATGATCACCTTCAAGCGCAGCGGCGTGCGCATCTCCCTGTGGTTCACCATCCCCGTGGGCCTGGGCGCGGGCCTGCTGGCCGCCACCATCGCCGTGGGCGGCTTCATCGGCGTGCCCGGCCTCATGTACGTCATCGGCGTCACCGGCATCATGGCCTCGGCCTCGGAGCTGGTGGTGGCCTTCGTCATGGGCCTGGGCGGCACGCTCATCTGGGCCTTCTACGGCATGGTGGACATCCGCCTCACCCTCATCATCCTGGGCGGCAGCCTCTTCGGCGTGCAGCTGGGGGCCATCGGCACCACCTACGTCAAGGACTACATGATCAAGCTGGTCATGGCGACCATCATGCTCATGGTGGCCGTGAGCCGCGGCCTGGCCATGCCCAAGTACCTGGCCAAGCTGAACCTCATGACCCTGTCGGACAGCTCCGTGAGCCTGCTGACCAGCCTGAGCTTCGGCCTCATGTGCGTGGCCCTGCTGGTGGGCGCGGGCATCATCCTGGCGGCCATGTTCAAGGCCCGCCGCCGGGAGGCCCTGGAGGCCCGGGCCGCGGCCGAGAGCGTCTAACGCTTCCCCGCCTTCCGGGATCCGGAAACACGAGGCCCGCGCCGGGAACGGCGCGGGCCTCTTCGTTTGCGGGCGGGCCCAGGCGCATGTCCGGTCCGGGGACACGGTGAGGACCGGGGGCTGGGAGGGGCGGGACACGGCGGAAGGAGGGGCCAAGGGCCTGCCCGCCCTTTCCGTGCGCCGGGCCGGGGGGCGGTTCGGCTCGTCCGGCCCCGAGACGGCGGGGCGGTCCGGGGCGGCAGGCTGCGGGACGGCGGATGGCCCATCGCCCGGTCGCGGCTCGCCGTTCCGCCTGCTTTTCCGCCTCGCGCCCCCTGCTTCCGATCCGTTCCCCGTCTCCGCGTCCCGCGCGGAAACGGACGGGGCCCGCGCCGTTCCCGGCGCGGGCCCCGTGTCTCGTCATGGGAGGATGGTCTGGAGCTTAAGGCTCGACGGCCCAGCTCCAGGTCTCGCTCAGCACGTCCTGGCCCTGCTTGAGGTAGGCGCGCAGCTCCACCGGGCTGCCCGGCTGGGGCGGGTTGCAGCCCTTGCGGGTGGGGTGGTCCAGCTCGATCTTGAAGCTCACCCGCCAGCCGCCGGTGTGCTTGTTGCGCCAGGTCTGGCTCTCCAGGAGCTTGCCGCCGTCGCCCACCCAGATCTCCGAGGTCACGGGCGCGTCCGGGGGCAGGTCCTTGAGGGCCCCGCCCTCGAAGTCGATGATGCAGATGTGGGTCTTCTCGTCCAGGCGGGCGTTGCGCGTGGCCGTGACGTAGGCCCCGCCCACGGGGCGGCCGCCCGGGGCGTCGTGCCAGTACAGGCGGTAGGAATAGGCCAGGCTGCCGCCCGCGGCCGGGGTGTGGTCCGGCACCCAGTAGCAGGCCACGTTGTCGTTGATCTCCTCCACCGAGGGGATCAGGAACAGCTCCACATGGCCCTCGCCCCAGGGCTCGCCCGGCTCGATCCAGACGCTGGGCCGCCGCTCCATGTCCGCCTCCAGGTCCTGGTAGTCGCGGAAGTCGCGGTCGCGCTGCAACAGGCCGAAGCCCTTGGGGTTGATGTCGTGGAACTGGGAGATCATGAGCTGGGAGGGGTTGGAGAGCGGCCGCCAGAGCCATTCGCCGTACCCGGTGTGCATGAGCATGCCGTCGGAGTCGTGGACCTCGGGCCGCCAGTCCTGCGGGCCGCAGGGCAGGGTGTTCTCGCCGTAGAGGAACATGCTGGTGAGCGGGGCCAGGCCGAGCTTCTCCACCGGCTCGCGGAAGAAGAGCACGGCCTTCACGTCCATGACGGTGTCCGTGCCCGGGGTGACCCGGAACATGTAGGCCCCGGACACGCTCTTGGAGTCCAGCAGGGCGTAGACCACGGTCTGGGTGTCGTCCTTGGCCGGCTTCTGGATCCAGAACTCGCGGAAGATGGGGAATTCCTCGGGCCGGGGCATGGCGGTGTCCACGGCCAGGCCGCGGGCCGAGAGCCCGTAGTGCTGGCCCTTGGCCACGGCGCGGAAGTAGCTCGCGCCCAGGAATACGAGGTATTCGTCGTAGTAGGCGTCGTTGTTGATGGGCCCGTGGATGCGGAAGCCCGCGGCCCCCACCTTTTCGGGCATGGACTGGCCGATCTTCTTGTTGCGGCCGTAGTCGAACACCGAGCGGGAGAGCTTCAGGGGCTTGGCCCGGCCGTTCTCCACGGTGTTCATGAGCACGGTCTCCCGGAACAGGAAGCCGGGATGGAAGAACTGCACCTCGATGGGGAGGTGCTCCTTGCGCCACAGGGACTCGGCGGGTTTGAAGCGGATGTCGCGCCAGGCGTCGTACTTGAGCTTCATGAGGGCCGGGTCCACGTCCGGGGGCGGGCTGTAGGGCTTGGCGGCCAGGGCCTTGGCCTTGGCGGTCACGGTGTCGAAGCCGAAGGCCGGGCCGTCGGCGGCCGGGGCCGGGCGGGCCGCGCCCAGGACCACCAGGACGAGGCCGGCCAGCACCGTCAGGAGGAGCGGGCGGAACGCGGACGGGAGGCGGCGGAGCATGACCATCATGGGATTCCTCGCTGCGCAGGGGTGGGCGGGGCCGGTCCGTCGGCCCCATCACGCCATGATACAGGAATCCGCCGCAGGCCCGCAACAGGAATGCGCGTCCGCGCGGGGGGGCGGCCGGGAACGGGCGCGGGGCGCGGGGCGGCGGCATGCCGGATAAGCATTGCGCCCCGAAGTCCAAGCGGCTATATCCAGCCGGAAACCGCACGCCGCCGACGGTGGAGCAGCCCCTCCGCGACCGCCGGAACCGGCAGCCCATGCGGTCCGCGCCCCGCCGCCCGTTCCGGGCCGCCGGGCGGAAAGGAGCGCTGTTCGTGGGAGTGACCACAGGTTCCAGGTTCGCCGGAGCGAGCGCCGTGCTTTCGGCGCTGTGCGCCTGCACGGCGGCCGTGCTGGCCTATGGCTGGGGCCCCCGCTTCGGCCCGGCCTTCGGGCCCCTGGCCGAGGCCCTGCTGGCGGGCGGGGCCGGACTGCTGGCCGCCGGGCTGCTCAGCCTGGCCGCCACCGGCCGTCCGCCCCGCGTGGCCCACGCCCTGCTGGACGTCCTGATCCCGGCGGGGCTGACCTGGGCGGCCGATCCGGCCCTGGAGGTCTGGCAGGCCCCCACGGCCTGGGGCCAGCTCTTCCACGTCACCCCGCTCACCGCCGCGGCCCTGGTGCTGGGCCACTTCGTCCTGCTCGGGGCCTGGCTCACGGGCAAGCGCCGCCACCCCTCGGCCGGGATGCTGGCCGTGCTGCCCGCCATGGCCCTGGCCTTCAACTGGCTGCTGCTCCTCCAGTCTCCGGACCTGTTGCAGGCCCTGGCGCGCGGCGTGTGGCCGCTGCCCGGGCTCACCCCCTACGCCCAGGACCTGCTGGCCCGGGCCGTGGTGCTGGCGGCCTTCAACGAGGGCGTGGCCGTGGGGCTCAACGGGCTGCTGTCCCGCATCTGGCTCCGCAACCCCCTGGTGCACGCGCTGCTCTTGGGCAGCGCGGTCTGCGCCGCGGTCTCGCCGCTCTTTGCGGACCTGGGCTCCGACCCGGCCCTCGCGGCCCTGCCCGGTCCCCTGGGCCAGGTGGCGGCCGTGGCCTGCGTGGCCCTGGCCTCGGCCGGGCTCTGGGCCCAGACCTACCTCATGACCGGCTTCCTTATGGACGCCTTCCGGGGCCGCCGTCCCACGGCCTACTGGGGGGCGGGCTATTTCGCCCAGGGCATGGGCAAGGGCGCGGTCTACGCCGGGCTGTTCCTGGGGCTCATCTTCGCCGCGGCCCGGCTGGCGCGGGCCCCCTGGGCGGCCGAGCCCCTGTCGGCGGGGTCGCCCTGGGCCTGGGCCCTGCTCGGCACCGCCCTCATGCCGCTGCTGCGCACCCTGGTGGAGTCCTTTGACGGCAGCGCCCCCATCTGGCGTCGCCTGCGCGACAACTGCCGCCGGGTGCGCACCTATGCGCGCGGCGTGGTGGTGGGGGTCGGGACCGGCCTGTGCCTCCAGGCCCGGGTATGGGAGTGGGACGGGGGCGAGCGCTTCGCCGCCGGGCTGCTGCTCGGGGCCGTGGCCTACGCGGGCGTGGACCTGCTGGCCGACGTCTGGGCCATGGGCCGGGGCCGCCGCCTGCGCTTCCAGAGCTGGCGGGTCTACCTGACCCGGGCCCTGCTGGGCGGGTGCGTGGCCGGGGCCATGGCCTGGTACCTGGACGCGTCCCAGTCCGCGGTGATTCTGGCCAAATTCTGGAAATACGCCACCCTGAGCACGGCCGCGGCCGGGCAGGAGGCCCACCCCTACGTCATCTGGCCGCTGTTCAGCAAGTGGGGCGCCATGGACCTGGGGCTCTCCACGGGCGGGGTGCGGCTGCTGTACAACGAGTCGGTTTCGGGCGTCATCAACTGGTCCCTGGCCGCGCCGCTGTTCAGCGTGAACCTGGTGTTCCTCACCGCGCTGTTCCAGAAGAGCCTCAACCCGGTGCGCCAGCTCTTCAGCCGGGAAGGGGTCATCGGCGTGGCCGAGCAGACCGTGCGGGTGCTGCGCTGGGGCCTGTGGATGGCCCCGGTCATCTATTCCTTCCTGCGCATCTCGCCCGATCCCTCCTGGTACAACCAGGACGGGGCCTTCCGCTCCCTGGTGGCCATCTACCAGACCTGGGCCACGGACCCGGCGCAGTTCCGGGCCTGGAGCATCCAGACCTTCCTGTACATCCTGGCCTACGACTGGTTCCGCATCCTCATCTGGCTGGACCACATGGGCCTGCGCGTGGCCACCCTGGTGAACCTCTCCTTTGTGGGCGGCGACGCCCTGGACGAGCTGCTGGCCCGGTTCCAGGGCCATCCCGGCCGGGCCCGCTGCATCCCCGAGGGCCTGCGGCGCTTCGCCACCTGGGCCCCGCTGCTCATCCCCTTCTTCCTGCCCATGGGCGCGGACTGGGACTACGTCTGGGTCGGGGCCGAGACCATCCAGAAGACCGGCCAGGGCCAGGTGGCGGGCCTGTCCGTGCTCTTGGGGATCTTCGTGCTGGGCTGCCTGGGGGCCGGGGGCGCGCTCTTCGTCACCCGGCTGCGGCGGCCGCGGAGCTGCGCCCTGGAGGAGCCCGCCGCCGACGGGAGCGTGGTGCTGCGCAACGGGGTCTACGCCCTGGAGCAGACGCCGGACGGCCGCGGGTTCTCGCGGGTGTTCAGCAAGGTGCGCCGGGGCACGGACCTGGACCTGACCACCCGGCCCGCCGCGCCCTGGCAGGTGACGGGCAAGTTCCTGTACCTCTGGGACGTCCCCGACGCCGAGACCGACGAGCCCGCCCCCGGGGGCTCCGGCGTGCTCGCCCCCTGGAGCCTGACCCCCCAGCCCGTGCGCCGGGACGACGCCTTTTGCGAGGCCGAGCAGATCGGCCCCCTGGACCTGCGCCTCACCTGCCGCTGTCGGGGCATCGTGGCCGAGGCCCGGGTGCACCTGCCCCCGGACCACACCGCCGAGGTCTGGCGCGTGCAGCTGCGCAACGACACGGACCGCCCCCGCCGCCTGGAGCTGGCCTCCTACCGCGAGCTGAGCGTCAACGACCGCAACCCGCCCCTGCGCCATCCCTTCTTCAACCGGATGCACGTGGGCACCTGGTTCAGCGCGCCCCTGCGCGCCCTGTTCGCCGTCAACCGCCTGCTCACCACGGCCGAGGCCGACCCGGCCCGGCGGCGGGTGTCCGGCGAGGTCTATTTCCACGCCGCCGGATGCCTCACCGGCGCGGGCACGCGGCTCGTCGGCTACGAGGACAACCGCACCCGCTTCCTGGGCGGGGGCACCCTGCGGCGGCCGGACGGCCTGGCCCTGCCGCCCCGGCCCCTGGACCGCGGCGGCCTGCGCCACACCTTCGACCCCATGGCCGGGCTGCGCCTGGCCGTGGACCTGCCCCCGGGCGGGGAGGCGGGCTTCACCCTGGTGGACGGCTACGCCCCTTCGGCCCGGGCCGG
>JBFWIY010000035.1:0-4397 GCA_050255855.1 Desulfovibrionaceae bacterium | reverse complement strand
TCTTCGTCACGGACCAGGTCTCGGACCGCTGCCGCCCGGACGACGGCTACCGCGTGGCCGCCCTGCAGGGCTCCCTCACCGTGCCCGCCGGGGGCGAGGCGGTGCTGCACGTGGTCCTGGGCCAGGAGGCGGACGAGCACGGGGTGCGCGAGCGCCTGGCCGCCCTGCGCCGCACCGACGACGCGGCCGCCGCCCTGGAGCGCACCCGCGCCTGGTGGCGCGAGACCCTGGGCAAGCTGCGCGTGGAGACGGACAGCCCGGCCTTCGACCGGCTGGTGAACCGCTGGCTGCCCTATCAGGTGCTCACGGCCCGGCTCTGGGGCCGCCTGGGCCCGCACCAGCGCAGCGGGGCCTACGGCTTCCGCGATCAGCTCCAGGACGTGCTGCCCCTCATCGTGCTGGCCCCGGGCGCGGCCCGGGCCCAGATCCTCAAGCACTGCCGCCGTCAGTTCCTGGAGGGCGACGTGTTCCAGTGGTGGCACGACACCTGGGACGGCCGCACCGGCCTGGGCATGCGCAACCGCGCCTCGGACCCGCACCTCTGGCTGCCCTACGTCACGGCCCTGTACGTGGCCGGCAGCGGGGACACGGCCATCCTGGACGAGGCCGTGCCCTTCCTGGAGGGGCGCGACATCCCGCCCGGGGACGAGGGCCTGGCCTTTGTGCCGCGCGTCTCGCGCGACGTGGCCCCGGTCTACGAGCACTGCCTGCGCGCCATCAACCTGACCCTGGGCCGCCTGGGCCCGGGCGGGCTGCCGCGCATGGGATCGGGCGACTGGAACGATGGCCTCTCCGCCGTGGGACCCCACGGCCGGGGCACCAGCACCTGGCTCGGCTTCTTCCTGCACGACGTGCTGCGCCGCTTCATCCCCATCGTCCGGGCGCGCGAGGGCGAGCTGCGCGCCGGGCGCTACGAGACCCAGGCCCAGCGCCTGCGCACCGCCCTGGACGTCATGTGGCGCGAGGACCGCTACCTGCGCGCCGTCACGGACCAGGGCCGGGCCCTGGACTTCGCCGACGCCCTGTGCTCGTCCTGGCCGGTGCTCTCCGGGGCGGCCGGGCCGGAGCGCGGCGAGCGCGCCCTCACCGCCGGGCTCTCCCGCCTGGAGCGGGACAACATGGTGCTCCTGCTGGCCCCGCCCTTTGACGACGACTCCGACCCCTGGCCGGGGCGCATCGCCCTGTACCCGCGCGGGGTGCGCGAGAACGGTGGGCAATACTCCCACGGGGCCTCCTGGCTGGTGGACGCCCTGGCCGAGCTGGCCCGGGCCGCGGGCGAGGCCGGGGACGAAGCCGGGGCCGAGCGTTGGCGCGAGCGGGCCCTGGAGGTCTGGCTCAAGATCTCCCCCCTGGCCCACGCCACGGCGGAGGAGATGCCCCGCTACGGCCTGCCCCCGCACCAGCAGCCCGCGGACATCTACGCCGGGCCCGGCCGCGAGGGCCGGGGCGGCTGGAGCTGGTACACCGGCGCGGCCGCGCGCATGCTCTGGGCGGCCTACGCCCTGCTGGGCCTGCGCCCGGCCGGGGGCGGCCTGGAGCTGGTCCCGGGGTTCACGCGGCGTTGCGGCGTCCTGAACCTGCGCCGGGTGCGCTTCGCCGGACGCGATGTCCTGCCCCCGCCCGAGGGCGAGGCCGATCCCCAGGTGGATTGGTAGCGGCCCGGAACGGCCCGGAATCAGATCGGGAAGCGGATCGGGGAACGGCCCGGCGGGCGGGGCCTACCGGGTGAGCAGGGCGTCCACCAGGTCTTCCGGGGCCAGGTTTTCGCCCAGGACCTCCCAGCCGTCCGCCCCGGGACGCAGCAGCAGCGCGCCCAGATGGTCGAAGGCGTGGTCGAAGAGCCGCTGCAGGGGCTGCCCGGCCAGGTGGCAGGCCAGGGCGCGCAGCACCCCGGCATGGGTGGCGGCCAGGCAGGGCCGCGGCCCGGCGGCCAGGCGCTCCACCCCGCGCCGGGCCCGGGCCAGCACCTCGGCGAAGGTCTCGCCCCCGGGCGGGCGGAATCCCGCGAAATCCCGTCCCCGCGCCGCCCAGTCCTCGGGGTGCTCCCGGCGCAGCTCCGCCAGATCCCGGCCGTCCCAGGCCCCCATGTCGATCTCCGCCAGCTCGGGCAGCGTGGCCGGGGCCCGGCCCAGCAGCACCGCCAGGGGGGCCAGGGTCTCGCGCGCCCGCAGCAGCGGGCTGGAGGCCAGGGCGGCCCAGCCGATGCGCCCCAGGCTCCGGGCCAGGCGCAGGGCCTGGGCCCGGCCCCGGTCGGAGAGCGGCGCGTCGGTGCGGCCCAGGCAGCGGCCCGCGCCCCCTTCGACCTCGGCGTGGCGGATCAGGGCGATCACGGACAGGCCTCGGCCAGTTCGGGCAGGATGCGCCGCAGGGGCCCGGCCTCGCGCTCGAAGCGGCGCAGCACCGTGGTGGCCCGGCCCAGGCGCGCGGCCACGGCCGCGGCCGCCTCGGGGTCGTCGCGGAACTTCCGGGCCTTGGCCATGTAGCGCTGCTCCAGGCCCACGATCTGGTCCCCGCGCACGAACTTGTCGGCCAGGAACACGATCTCCCGCTCGGTGAGGGGGGCGTCCGGGGCCAGCTCCAGGTCCGGGTGGTCGGCCACCACGGCGGCCGCGGCGTCGAAGCCGTGGCGGCGCAGGGCCGCGGCCCCGGCCAGGGCGTGGCGGGGCGTGTGGCGCAGCACGTCGTGGGCCAGGGCCGCGCCGATGCAGAGCCCCGCGTCCAGCCAGGGCAGGGCCCCGGCCATGCGCCCGGCCACCTCGGCCACGGCCCGGCAGTGGGCCCGGATGTTCTCCGGGGTGGCGTAGATGTCCCAGAGGGCCTCGGCCTCCTCGGGGCGCGGGCCCGGGGCCGCGGCGCGGGCCCGGGTCTCGGCGTAGTCCTCGGGCCGGTCCAGGTCGAAGAGGACGCCGCTGTCCGCCGTGTCCACCTGCCGGGCCCGGGGGGCGAAGCGCTCCAGGGTCGGGCGCAGGCTGCCGTCCGTGGCCAGGTCCGCGTCCAAGATGGCGGCGAAGACCTCCCGGGCGACGAGCGGCGGGTGGCCGGGCTCGCCCCGGAAGCGGGGCTGGGTCAGGGGCGCGGCGTGGGCGGCGAAGTCCTCCAGCAGCAGGCCCAGGGTGGCGGGCCGCACCAGGGGGATGTCCGCCGGGAGCAGGAAGGCGGCGTCCGCCTCCGGGCCCAGGGCCGCGAACCCGGTGCGCACGGACCCGGACATGCCGCGCTCGTGGTCCGGGTTGAACACCGGCCGGGCCCCGAGGCGCTCGGCCTCGGCCGCCACCTCGTCCGCGCGGTAGCCCGTGACCACCACGACCTCCGTGACCCCGGCCGCCCGGCAGGTGGCCACGCAGTGGCCCAGCATCGAGGTCTCCCCCAGGGGGAGCAGGGGCTTGGGCCGGTCCTCGTCCTTGAGGCGCATGCGGCTGGACCGCCCGGCGGCGGGGATGACCGCGGCCAGGGCCGGGGCGCTGCTCACGACGCCTTCCCGGCGCGCACGGCCACCAGCTCGGCCACGATGCTCAGGGCGATCTCCTCCGGGGTCTGGGCCCCGATGGGCAGGCCGATGGGGCAGTGGCAGCGGGCGATGTCCGCCTCGGTGAAGCCCTCGGCGCGCAGGGCGGCGTAGACCTGGTCGCGCTTGGTGCGGCTGCCGATCATGCCCACGTAGCGGGCCCGGGTGCGCAGGGCCTGGGCCAGCACGGTCTTGTCGTGCACGTGGCCGCGGGTCACGATCACCAGGCAGCAGTCCTCGGGCACGGCGGATTCCAGGGGTTCGGGCAGGGCGTGGTGCAGGTCGTCGAGGACCAGGACCTGGTCCGCCTCGGGAAAGCGTTCGACATTGGCGAACTCGGCCCGGTCGTCCAGCACGATGACCCGGAAGCCCGTGAGGGCGGCCACGCGGGCCGTGGCCTGGGACACGTGCCCGGCCCCGAACAGGTAGACCGGCGGCCGCGGGGCGAAGGGCTCCACCAGGACCAGGCCGTCCCCGTCGGGCCGCAGCAGGGGCCCGCCCTCGGCCAGGGCGGCGTCGCGCAGCCCGGCGTTCTCCGTGGGGCCCTGGCCCGGGAGCCGGCTTCGGCCCGCCACGCGCGCGGCGTCGGGGGGCAGCCGGGTGAGCAGCACCGCGGTCTCGCCCCGGCGCAGGCTGTCGTCCAGCCCGGCCCAGAGCGGGGCGTCGGCCGGGCCCACCGCCTCCAGCACCAGGGTCACGCGGCCGCCGCAGATCATGTCCGTGCCCGCGGCCAGGTCGCTGGTCAGGTTCATGTCCAGGCGCTCGGCCGCGCCCGGGCCCCGGGCGTGCAGGGCCGCGGCCCGGAGGATGGCCTGGGCCACCACCAAGCCGCCGCCCACGGTGCCGAAGAAGCACCCGACTGGCCGCACGGCCATCTTGGCACCGGCCGAGC
>JBFWIY010000034.1:0-12186 GCA_050255855.1 Desulfovibrionaceae bacterium | reverse complement strand
GCCCAGGTTGGCCACGCAGTGCACCCCCGCCAGGTCGATGCCCTCGATGGGCAGGCGGCGCGGGGTGCTGCCCGTGGCGATGACCAGCTTGGCGTAGGGCTGATCCCACTCGCGGCCGGTCTCCAGATCGCGCAGGCGCACGGTGTGGGCGGCGCGGTCGATCCGCACGGCGTCGGTGCGGGGCCGGACCTCCACGCCCTTGACCTCGCGGAAGAACTCCGGGTCGCGCACCATGTGGAAGCTGGTGGTCTGCAGCCCGGTGATGTCCGAGACGTCGCCGGACACGTAGTACGGGATGCCGCAGCCGCCGTAGGAAATGTACTGGCTGCGGTCCACCATGAGCACGCGGCCCGAGGGGACCAGACGCTTGTAGCGGCAGGCGGCCTTGGGACCCAGGGCCACCGCGCCGATGATGACCACCGGGGCCTCGGACGCCGCCGAAGCCCCGGTGGAATTGTTGACGGAATCGGTCATGTTGGGCTCCTTGTCTGGGGTTCGGGAGGGGTATAGCCCCTCCCGGCCGCCGCGGCAACCCGGGGAGCCTTACTTCGCGCGGCGGGCCAGCAGCCCCTTGACGGCCTCCCCCAGCCGCCCGATGCCCTCGTCGATGCCCTCGGGGCTGGCGTTGGAGAAGTTCAGGCGCAGGGAGCCCTCCCCGCCGCCGTCCACGTAAAAGGGCCGCCCGGGCACAAAGGCCACCTTGCGCCGCACGGCCTCGTCCAGCAGGTCCATGGCGCTCAGCCCGCCGGGCAGGGTGGCCCAGAGGAACATGCCGCCGTCGGGCTCGGTGCAGGCCACGGACGCGGGGAACTCGCGCCGCACCGCCGCCACCATGTGGTCGCGGTGCATGCCGTAGCAGCGGCGGATGCGCTCCACGTGGGCGTCCATGCTCGCGGTGCGCAGGAACTCGGCCAGGACGCGCTGCACAAAGGTGCTGGTGTGCAGGTCCGCGGCCTGCTTGACCACCACCAGCTTGTCGTGGATCTCGGCCGGGGCCAGGATCCAGCCCAGGCGGAAGCCCGGGGCCGCGATCTTGGAGAAGGAGCCCATGAGCACGCTGCGCCCCTCGGTGAAGCCGTAGACCGGCGGCAGGTGCTCGCCGCGGAAGCGGAGCTCGCCGTAGGGGTCGTCCTCCAGGAAGAGCACGTCGTACTTCAGGCAGAGCCGGGCCACCTCGCGCCGGGCCTCCAGGCCGTAGCTCATGCCCGAGGGGTTCTGGAAGTTGGGCACGGCGTAGAAGAGCTTGGGCTTGGTCTCGGCCATGACGCGCTCCAGCTCGTCCAGGTCCGGGCCGGTCTCGGTGAGCCGCACGGTGACGAACTCGGGCTGGAACACGGAAAAGGCCTGGATGGCCCCCAGGTAGCCGGGCCGCTCGATGGCCACGCGGTCCCCGGCGTCCAGGAAGACCTTGCCCACCAGGTCCAG
Source organism: Desulfovibrionaceae bacterium (assembly GCA_050255855.1). Classification (GTDB taxonomy): domain Bacteria; phylum Desulfobacterota; class Desulfovibrionia; order Desulfovibrionales; family Desulfovibrionaceae. Next base: position 10,761 of record JBFWIY010000034.1, on the reverse strand, counting down.
GCCCTGCTGGGACCCGGAGGTGACGAGGATCAGGTCCGGGTCCACCGCCAGGCCGAAGCGCTGCCGGTAGCGATCCGCGATCCAGGCGCGCAGCTCGGGGTCGCCCTCGGTGGTGGAGTACTGCAGGGCGCGCTCGCCCTCGGCCTGGAGCATGCGCGCGGAGGCCTCGGCCATCTCGCGTACCGGAAACATGGCCGGATTGGGCAGGCCCCCGGCAAAGGAGATGATCTCCGGGTCGGCGGTGACCTTGAGGATTTCGCGGATGAACGAGCGGTGCACCGTGGCCAGGCGCGAGGCGAACGACGGCATGACGGACCTCCTTGAAAGGTCCGCATGCTAGCCGCAAGCCCCGGGGCCCGCAAGGCGGCGGGGAAAGATTCTGTATCGGTCGGCGGAGGGGATACACGCGGGCGGGCGGCGAAACAAGAACCCCGCCGGGGTCGCCGGCGGGGATCTTAGGGCCCTCGCTCCCCACCGCAGGGGGCGGGCGGGCGTCCCGCCGCACCGGGCTGCGGCCCGCGGCGGGCCGTCAAGGGCCGGAACGCGCACCGGACGGCGAAAAAAGAGGGCCGGTCCTTGCGGACCGGCCCGAACAGGAGGATCGAGGAACGGATGTGGAGAGCATCACCTCAATCAGTTCTGCAGCTGCTCCTTGAGCCAGGCGCGGACCTCGGGGGTGGGCGCATAGACCCCCTTGAACCCGCCGACCTTGTCCAGGAACTTTTGGGCCAACGAACCGGGCAGATCCAGGGTGGCCAGTTCCTGGGCCTCCTCGGAGTTGCGGCGGATGAGGATGGCGCGGGGCCGCTCGTCCCAGTTGTAGACCACGAAATAGTTGGAATAGTCGCTCTTGGAGCGCACCGGCTGCCGGTCCCCCTTCCAGCCGTTGTTACCCCATTCGAGGTACATGGTCACGGCATCTTCCGGGGTCATGGTCCAGTCGATCTCCAAATCGCGGTAGTTCTTCAAGCTCGCCATGGGTCCTCTCCTTTCCTACGGGTGATCGTCTTGCTTGATTTGAATAGTAACTATTATCAGCTTTTTGTCAAGCGTTTTCCCTTCCCGGAAAGTAGATAATGCAACCATTTGTAATGAAGTAAGAAAAGAAGATGGGGCGGCGAAAAAACGTTGTGGAATCAGGCGCAGTGAAATCGGTTTGAAGGTCTAGGTAGTGCCGGCGGCCGTCGTTCCGCTATGGACGTCCACCCTTTCCCGGCCCGCCGGGACCAAAAGCCGTGCGCCCGGCCCGAGCCGACACGGAACGCGCCCCCGGCCAGGGAGCAGGCCACAACGGTTCCGAGCGCCCTCTGCGCAGACCACAACCAATCGTCGCAGCCCGGGGGGACGCCCGGCCACGGACAGCGGCTCCGCCCAGTCCGGCGCGGAGCACCGCGCCGGGTCAAACCCCGCCGACACCTGCGGCCCGACCGCTTGAAGGCGCAGGCCGCAGGCGGTCGCAGCTTGATGAAGTGCCCGAGCGCGGGCAACGCCCCCCGGCCCGAACAGGCGCGGAGCCCCCTACCCGGCCCAAGCCAGGCGACCGGCAGTCCGCCAATAGAGCGCAAGCACAGCCGGTCACGGCCCGACAGGGGCCCGCCGGGGCCCGGCCACGCGCCCTCCCTCCCGGCCCGAACCGGCACGCAACGCCCACAAGTCCGCCGATGCAGCCCCCCGACCGAAGCCGCAGGCCCAGCCGATCACGGCCCGACAAGAACCAGCCAAGGCCCGGCCCAACCCGACAAGGCCCCGGCCAGACGTGGCCTCCGGAGCGGGTGGCCGCGGGCCGCAGGGGGGGCCGAACGCCCCGGCCATCCCACCGCCCCGGACACGTGCGCGGGCCGTCCGGGGCGGCCGGGACGGGGCGACCGGGACGGGACGGCCGGGACGGGACGGCCGGGACGGGACGGCCGGGACGGGACGGCCGGGACGGGGCGGAGCGTTGGGGCGCGCGCCAAGACCCCGGCGACCCGGAGCGGGCGGCCGGACGGGGGGGAGAAGGTGTCGGAGGTTCAGGACCGCGGGCAGGAGAAACAGCGGAGGGGAACGCGGCGGGCAGGGAAAGAATGAGGGGCCCGAAGGCCCCTCGCGTTATTCCTTCTCAGGGGACCAGTTGGGGTCCCGGTACTTCTCGGGATTGTACAAACGCCAGTCCTGCCCGTCGTCGTACTTTTCGTCCGCGCCGGGATAGGGCACGTACACGGTTCCGTTCTGCTGCTCGTCGGGTTTGGTCTCGGGACGGCTGTTGCACATCGTTTCCATGGGGCATCACCTCGGGTCAATGCATCTTGGGAGTTCGGACAGCGTACCTGCCGGAGGCATCCCACCGACGGCCGGTGGCCTCCGGGCTCCGGTCCGACCAGCGGCCCGGGCAACGGCCCGGAACAGCTGATCTTCCGTCACACCACTTGCCAAATATGGCAAGACGTGGTACGCTGTACGATTCGATCCTGCCCCACTTACTCCCCGAGGTCAAGTTTCGGTTTCGCGTACAGCTCGCCGCCGACCGAGTCGTTGACCACCAACAGCGGGAAATCCTTGACAGTCATTTTTCGCACGGCCTCGGGACCCAATTCCTCGAAGGCGATGACCTCGCTGGCGGTGATGCACTGGCTCAGCAGCGCGCCCGCGCCGCCCGTGGCCCCGAAGTAGACCGCGGTGTGGTCCTTGAGGGCCTGCTTCACGGCGTCGTTGCGCTTGCCCTTGCCGATGCTGGCCTTGAGCCCCAGGGCGTGCAGCCGCGGGGCGTAGGTGTCCATGCGGTAGCTGGTGGTGGGCCCGGCCGAGCCGATGGGACGGCCCTTGGGCGCGGGCGAGGGGCCCACGTAGTAGACCGCGGCGCCCTTGAGCGGGAACGGCGGCTCCTTGCCGGCGTCGATGAGGTCCATGATGCGCTTGTGGGCCGCGTCGCGGGCCGAGTAGATGACGCCCGAGAGCTTCACCACGTCCCCGGCGCGCAGCTTGCCCACGGCCTCGTCCGTCAGCGGGGTCGTCAGATGATATTCGGCCATCAGAGCTCCACCTCCTCGTGCCGGGACGAATGGCACTGCACGTTGACCGCCAGCGGCAGGCTGGCGATGTGGCAGGGCTCCATGGCGATCTTGACGCCCAGGCAGGTGGTCACGCCGCCCATGCCCATGGGGCCGATGCCCAGCTTGTTCAGGTCCGCGAGCAGCTCCTGCTCCTTGGCGGCCAGATCGGGGTCCGGGTTCACGTCGTCGAGCTTGCGGCCCAGGGCCTTCTTGGCGATGAGGGCCGAGCGCTCGTAGGTGCCGCCCACGCCGATGCCGATGATGGTGGGCGGGCAGGGGTTGGGCCCGGCCTCGGCCACGCGCTGGAGCACGAACTTGCGGATGCCCTCCCAGCCCTGGGCCGGGGCGAGCATGGTGACGCGGCTCATGTTCTCGCTGCCGCCGCCCTTGGCCATGAACACGATCTTCAGCTTGTCCCCGGGCACCACGTCGATGTGGATGACGGCCGGGGTGTTGTCGCCGGTGTTCTTGCGGGTGAGCGGATGGCAGGCCGACTTGCGCAGGTAGCCCTTTTCGTAGCCCTCGCGCACGCCCTCGTTGATGGCGGTCTTGAGGTTGCCCTCCACAAAGACCTCCTCACCCATCTCCACGAAGAAGACGGCCAGGCCGGTGTCCTGGCACAGGGGGAGTTTGGTGCAGTGGGCCAGGTCGGCGTTTTCCAGCAGCTGCCGGAAGATCTCCTTGGCCGCAGGCGAATCCTCACGCTCGTAGGCCGCCTCGAAGCTGGCGCGCACGTCGGCGGGCAGCTCGGTGTTGGCGTGGGCGCACATCTTCGCCACGGCCGCCGTGATGTCCGATGCCTTCACGGTTCGCATGGTGGCTCCTTATGCGGTTCGCCCCCGGCGGCCTGGGCCGCCGGGGGCGTTGGTGGCGGGTCCTACTTGCCCCGGAAGATGCTTTTGATGGCGGTGATGCCCATCTTCCGGCGCAGGAAGGCCAGTTGGTTCTGCAACGGCAGGTGCTTGGGGCAGACGTCCTCGCAGGCGAGCAGGCCCATGCAGCCGAAGATGCCGTGGTCGTTGCCGATGATCTCGTAGTAGTCGCGGTCGGTGCGCTGGTCGCGCGGGTCGATGACGAAGCGGGCGATGCGGTTCAGGCTCACGGCGCCCATGAAGTCCGAGCGCAGCCGGGCCGTGCCGCAGGCGGCCACGCAGCAGCCGCACTCCACGCAGCGGTCGAGCTCGTAGATGGCCTCGGCCGCGGCGTTGTCCATGCGCTCCTCTTCCGCCTTCTCGTCAAAGACCTTGTCCGTGTGGATCCAGCTCTCCACCTTGTTGTACATCTCGCGGAACCAGGAGCCGGTGTCCACGGAGAGGTCGCCCACCAGCCGGAACACCGGCAGGGGCAGCAGGGTGATGCGGCTCGGGAGGTCCTTGATCTTGGTGTGGCAGGCCAGACCGGGACGGCCGTTGATGACCATGCCGCAGGACCCGCAGATGCCGGCCCGGCAGCAGAAGTCGAACATGAGGGACGGATCCTGCTCCTCGCGCAGACGGTTCAGCGCGATGAACAGGGTCATGGCGTCGGTCTCCTCCAGGGTGTACTCCTGCATGTGCGGCTCGGAGGCCGGATCCTGGGGGTTGTACCGGAAGATGCTGAAGGTGATGATTCTGGCCATCTACTTGCCCTCCTTGTCGCCAGAGGACTCCTGGCCTTCCATGGGGATGATGTCCATCTTGCCGTATCCGCGGTATCCCGGCGGGATCTCGAAGACCGTGGTGGCCGGTTCGTAGTCCAGGGTGGGCAGGTCGTCGCCCGGGTTCTTCCAGTAGGCCAGGGTGCGCTTGAGCCAGTCGCGGTCGTTGCGCGCGGTGAAGTCCTCGCGGTTGTGGGAGCCGCGGGACTCGGTGCGGTTCAGGGCCGCGTAGGCCACCATGAGGGCCAGCTTGACCTGGTTCTCGATGCGCAGGGCCGAGCCCAGCTCCGGGGCCGCGCCCAGGCCATTGGACTTGATGCCCACCTTGCGGGCGCGCGCCAGGATCTCCTGGAGCTTGGCCACGCAGGCCTTGAGGTCGGTCTCGTTGCGGAAGATGTTGGCGCCGAGGTGCAGGGTCTGCTGCATCTCGCCGCGCACCTCGTACACGTCCTCGCTCCCGTTCTTGTTGCCGACGATGGCCTCGATGCGCTCCATCTGCTTGCGCCCGGCCTCGTCGATGATCGCGGAGTTGAAGAGCACCTCGGCGCCCTGCACGTACTCCACGATCTTGCGGCCCACGATGCCGCCGGCCACCACCGTCTCGGCCAGCGAGTTGCCGCCCAGCCGGTTGAAGCCGTGCATGTCCCAGCAGGCCGCCTCGCCCGCGGCGAACAGGCCCTTGAGTCCGTAGGCCGCGCCGTCCTTGTTGGTGCGCACGCCGCCCATGGAGTAGTGCTGGGTGGGACGCACCGGGATGAGCTGGTGGATGGGATCCACGCCCAGGAAGCTGGTGCAGATCTCGTAGACCTCGCGCAGCTTGCCGGTGATGTGCTTTTCGCCCAGGTGGCGGATGTCCAGCCACAGGTGGTCGCCGTAGGGGCTCTTGACCCCGAGGCCCTGGCGGATGTGGTAGGTCATCCAGCGGGAGACCACGTCGCGCGAGGCGAGCTCGGCCTTCTCGGGCTCGTACTTGTCCATGAAGCGCTGCTCGTTGACGTCGAGCAGGGTGCCGCCGTCGCCGCGGCAGCCCTCGGTCACCAGGATGTCCGTGGGCACGATGCCCGTGGGGTGGAACTGCACGGACTCGGGGTTGCCGATGGGCACCACGCCGGTCTCCAGGGCGATGCCGTGCACCCCGCCGTCGCAGATGACCGCGTTGGTGGTGTTGGGATAGATGCGGCCGTACCCGCCCGCGGCGATGACCGTGGCCTTGGCCAGGTAGGTGCGCAGCTCGCCGGTGCGCAGGCAGCGGGCCACCACGCCGAAGCAGGTGGTCCCGTCGTGCACCAGGGCCATGGCGTCGGTCTTGTCGTGGACCTCCACGCCCAGCTGGGCGCAACGGTTGTCCACGGTGAAGAGCACGGAGTGGCCCGTGCCGTCGGACACGTAGCAGGTGCGCCACTTGGCCGTGCCGCCGAAGGCGCGCGCGGTGATGAGCCCGCGCTTCTCCTCCTTCTCGACCTTCTCGAACTTCTGGCCGCCCTTGAAGTAGGTGGACCGGCCGGGCACCACGCGGTTCCACGGCACGCCCCAGAAGGCCAGGCGGCGCATCTCGATGGGCGAGGTCTCGGCGAAGAGCCGGGCCACTTCCTGGTCGCAGCCCCAGTCGGAGCCCTTGACCGTGTCGGCGAAGTGCACGTCCGGGCAGTCGCCCTCGCCCATGACGGAGTTGCCCAGGGAGGCCTGCATGCCGCCCATGGCCGCCGAGGAGTGGGAGCGCCGCGCCGGAACCAGGGAGAGACAGATGGCGGAGAGCCCGGCCTGGGCCGCCTCGATGGCTGCCCGTTCGCCCGCCAGGCCCGCGCCGATGACCAAAACGTCGGTATAGATGGTCTGCATTGGCGTCATCCTTGCGTTAGGCGGTGAGGAACCAGAACCGGAGCAGCGTGGCCAGTCCGATGGTGACGAAGATGGCGGTGAGCAGCGTCTCGGAGCGGTGCAGCTTGCCCCGGCTCTTGTCGCCCACCAGGCCCCACTTCACCGCGATGCGGTAGAAGCCCACGCCCACGTGCAGCTCCACCATGGGCAGGAGCAGCAGGTAGAAGGCCATCCACCAGCCGGTCTGGATGCGCGCCGCGCTCTTGGCCGCGCTGATGGGCAGGTCGGTGAGCACCACCCACATGTGCACCGTGCCCATGAGCAGGATGACCAGCGCCGTGCCGACCTGCACGCCCCACATCCAGGTGTCGCGGTGGTGCAGCATCCGGGCGTGGTCCCAGAAGGTCTTCACGCCCTCGAACCGGGCCGGGACCTTGCGGGCGGCCAGCAGGAAATGGAACAGGAAGGCGAGGAAGATGAAGGGGCCGCCCACCTGGGCCATGCCCGTGGCCTCGAAGAAGTAGGCCAGGGTGTTCATGGCCCCGGGGCCGAAGAGCACGCTGGCCACCAGGATCATGTGGGCCCACATGAAGAGGATGAGCCCGGCGCCAGTCAACATCTGGCACCAGTCCAGCACGCCGTCCCAGCGGGCGGCCTTGCCGGCGTAGGCGGTGGTTTCCAATGACATATGGCCTCCAAAAACGGTATGAAATGGATGATGTTCGGGCCTGCCCGAGGGATGGCGGGCAGCCGTCTGTTATTGGCTCGTCGCGCCGGTTTTGTCAACAAATCCCCATTGCCGATGAGCACTTGCCCCGGGCGGATTCCCGGAATTTACTCCGGAAACCCCGCTCGAAAAAATGTCCGGCCATTTCCGGGCCCGCCGCCGCCCCCGCCCCCCCGCCCCGCCGCCGACGCGCCTTGACACCCCGATTCCCCCATGCGAACAAGCCTCGACAATCGCCATTCCACGCTTATCATCGGGGGAAACAAGGAGTGAAGACATGGTTCGCCGCACGGTCCTCCTGGGACTGCTCCTGGGAGGTCTCCTCGTGACCCTGGGCTGCGCCGCCAAATCCGGCCCCCAGGCTCAGGCCCAGGCCCCGGCCCCCCGCGCCGAAGCCGGCGTCTCCGGCATCCGCCTCGCCGACGACCTGGCCAAGGTCGACCGGCCCGACGTCATCCGCCTGGAGAACGGCCTCACGGTGCTCATCAAGCAGGACAAACGCTTCCCGCTGGCCAATGTCCGACTCTACGTCCACGCCGGCAGCGCCTACGAAAAGCCCGAGCAGGCGGGCATCAGCCACCTGCTGGAGCACATGGTCTTCAAGGGCACCACGGACCGGCCCAAGCCGGGCGAGATCGCCATGCAGGTGGAGTCCGCGGGCGGCAGCCTCAACGCGGGCACCAGCTGGGACTACACCGTGTTCTATGTGGAAGTGCCCTCGGACGCCTGGAAGCTCGGCATGGACGTGGTCCAGGACATGGCCTTCCACGCCCGCATCGCCCCCGAGGACCTGAAGACCGAACGCCACGTGGTGCTCTCCGAGATCCAGCGCGCCGACGACAACCCCGGCAACCTGGTCTTCCGCACCCTCCAGGGCCGGGTCTTCAAGGGCACCAGCTACCAGTGGCCCATCCTGGGCTTCACCAAGACCGTGTCCGGCTTCTCCGCCCAGGACATCAGGGACTACGTGGCCGAACACTACCAGCCCCAGTCCATGCTCCTGGTGGTGGTGGGCGACGTGGACCCGCAGGCCGTCATCGCCCAGGCCAAGGCCACCCTGGACCAGCTCAAGAACACCCGGCCCATCACGCCCCAGCCCGCCTTCTCCGTGCCCGCCCGGGGCGAGGGCCCGTCCGTCACCGTCATCCCCGGCCAGTGGAACAAGGTCTACCTGGGCATCGCCTTCCCCATCCCGGACCTCTACTCCAGCCGGTCCGTGGGCCTGGAGGCCCTGGGCCAGCTGCTCGGCGGCGACGACACCTCCCTGCTCTACCGGACCTTCAAGTACGACAAGCGCCTGGTGGACGACATCTCGGCCTACGCCTTCAGCCTGGACCGCGTGGGCGTGTTCTACATCTCCGCCACCCTGGACGCCGACAAGGTGGACCAGTTCTGGCGCGAACTCATGACCGAACTGGCCGACCTCGACCCCGAAAAGTTCACGGACCAGGAACTGGAGCGCGCCAAGCTCAACCTGGCCGACTCCCTGTTCCAGGCCAAGGAGACCCTCTCCGGTCTGGCCTCCAAGCTGGGCAGCTTCCAGTTCTACTACGGCGGCCAGTACGCCGAGGCCAACTACCTCTTCGACCTCACCCAGCTCACCCGCGGCGAGCTCAGCGAGCTGGCCCGCCAATACCTGCGGCCCGACCAGCTCTCGGCCTGCCTGCTGACGCCCCAGGCCGACGGCAACGCCACCAGCCCCATCAGCGCCCAGGCCCTCACCGACGCGGCCAAGACCCTGTGGCCCGACACCGCCCCGGCCGCCCCGGCCGCCGCCGCGGAAAACGGCGCCCAGACCACGGAGATCGCCCTGCCCGGCGGCAGCCGCCTGGTGCTCCTGCCCGACGACACCCTGCCCTACACCGCCCTGTCCATCTACTGGCCCGGCGGCGACGGCGAACTCACCCCGGACCAGCAGGGCCTGGCCTCCCTCACCGCCCAGGTCCTCACCCGCGGCACCGAACAGATGACCGCCACCCAGATCGAGGACTTCCTGTCCGACCGCGCCGCCAGCGTGGGGGCCTCGGCCGGACGCGACACCTTCGCCCTCAACGCCAAGTTCCCGGCCTGGTACGCCGACGACATCCTGCCCCTGGTCTCCGACATGCTCACCGGCCCCACCTGGCCCCTGAAGGAAGTGGACCTGGCCAAGGAAGACCAGACCGCGGCCATCCGGCTGCGCGAGGACAAGCCCCTGGGCCTGGCCTTCCGCCACCTCTTCCCCTTCCTCTACCAGGACGGCCCCTACGCCTACATGACCCAGGGCGACCCGGACGGCATCGCCCGCTTCGCCCCCGGCGACGTGAAGGCCTACTGGGACCGCCAGTCCCGGCTGCCCTTCGTGGCCGCGGTCTGCGGCCAGTTCGACCCGGCGCGCCTCCAGGCCTTCGCCGACGCCCTGGCCGCCCGGCTCACCACCCCGGGCGCGGCCTACGCCTATGACACCCCGACCTGGGGCGCAGACCACCAGCGCACCCTGCCCCTGCCCGACCGCAACCAGGCCCACGTCCTGGTGGTCTTCCCGGCCGCGGGCACCAACGACGAACAAGCCAGCGCCGGGCTCGACCTCATGCGCGCCGTGCTCGCGGGCCAGAGCGGCCTGCTCTTCCGCGACCTGCGCGAGGACCAGGGCCTGGGCTACACCGTCACCGCCTTCCTCTGGCAGGCCCCCAAGACCGGATTCCTGGCCTTCTACATCGGCACCGAACCCGGCAAGGTGGACCAGGCCATGCAAGGCTTCCGCGAGGTGGCCCAACGCCTGCGCTCCACCCCCCTGCCCGACGCGGAGCTGACCCGCGCCAAGAACATCCTGGCCGGGGAATACTACCAGGACCACCAGTCCCTGCTCTCCCGCAGCCGACAGGCCGCCTCCCTCATGACCCAGGGCTACCCGCGCACCCGGGAGGCCGAACGCATCGAACGCTCCAAGACCCTCACGGCCAAGGACCTCCAGGACCTGGCCGCACACACCCTGGACATGGACCACGCCTACGTCATGCAGGTGCTGCCGTAGAAAAACGCGCCTGAAAACCCCAGGACTTGCCGCCGACTGCCGGGTGGGCTACCGTGCCCCAAGCCCACCCGGCAGCCGCCGCAAGGAGGAACCCCGCTCATGCCCCTGCTCTTCGGCGCCACCAAACGCCCCCGCGACGAGGAATCCCGCCAGGACCCCCGACTCCTCCAGGCCAAGGACACCTACCAGGCCGGTCGCTTCAAGATCGTCACCACCGACGAGGTCCCGGGCCGCGACACCCTCGGCGTCTACGGCGTGGTGGCCTGCCGCGGCTACGTGTTCGAAAACGCCTTCTACGGCCTCATCGCCCAGGCCCTGGACGCCAACGCCGACGCCATCATCGGCTACCGCGAATCCCTGGCCTTCCACCCCGAAGGCGACAAATACTACTCCTGCTACGGCACCGCCGTGCGCCTCAAGCCCGTGAAATAGCGAACCGGGGGGGGGGGGGGGGGGGGGGGGGGGGGGGGGGGGGGGGGGGGGGGGGGGGGGGGGGGGGGGGGGGGGGGGGGGGGGGGGGGGGGGGGGGGGGGGGGGG
>JBFWIY010000033.1:0-12559 GCA_050255855.1 Desulfovibrionaceae bacterium | reverse complement strand
CCCCCCTCTCGGGCGCTCCGCCTTTTTTCGTGGCCCCGGCCAAGGGCTCAGAACTGGGTCCGCACGTTGGGCTCCGGCCCGTCGGTCTTGCGCAGCTGGGGCAGCAGGGCCCGGGTGTTGTCGTTCACCGGCAGGGTCCAGTCCCAGGCGGCCACCAGGGTGTCCGTGTCCAGGGCCGTCACCGTGGCGGAGCAGTAGATCACGTCGTCGCCGATGAGGTAGTGCCCGGCCAGCAGGCTGGGCCGGGGCGGGGACGAGGCCAGGGGATTGTTGGCCAGGGCGGGCTCCTCCGGGGTCTTGTCCGCCAGCTCGGCCTCGTCCGGCGCGGCCGGGGCCCCGGCGGTCACCAGGTAGCCGTCCTGCACCAGCCGGGCCGCCACCTGCTCGGCCACCACCTGGCCGAAGGGCGAGGGGTCCTTGGGATCGCCCAGGTTGGCGAAGCGCTCCACGTACAGGGGCGAAGAGCGGGGCAGGGACTTTTTCAGGGTGTGGATCATGTCCCCGGCGGCCTCGTAGTTGAGGTCCACCAGGGAGGTCTGGTCCTCGGCGTACAGGGGCGAGGCCGTGGGGCGGATGTCGAACACGGCGTCCACGCTGGCGTCGTAGCCCCGCTTGATCTTGGTCCAGGGCGAGGAGCAGCCCCAGGCCAGGAGCAGGGCGGCCAGCACCAGCGGCCAGAGCGGGAGCGGACGGGGACGGGCGCGGAACGGACGTTGGGCCATGTGGGGACTCACGGCGCTCCCGGGACGCGGCACGGCGTTCCGGGGTTGAAGGTTCATCCGTCCTATCGGATTACTTTCCCGATGACTTTACCTGTCCGGGCCCATCCGGCTCCGGTTCGGGCCCCGGCCCGGTCTCCCGTGGGGCCGCGTCGCGGCGGGCCACGGCCTCCAGCAGGCGGCCCAGGTCCGCGCTGGCGGCCGAGGCGACGGCCACCACGTCCTCCAGGTGCACCGGGGCCATGGCCTCGGGAATATTGATGTTGGTCAGGCAGTTGACGGCCAGGACGCGCATGCCCAGGTGCACGGCGGCCACGGCCTCCAGGGCGGCGGACATGCCCACGGCGTCGGCCCCGAGGCGGCGGAAGGCCCGGGTCTCGGCCGGGGTCTCCATCTGGGGCCCGGCGGTCTGGAGGTAGACGCCCTGGGCCAGGGGAATGCCCAGGTCGGCCGCGGCCTCCAGGGTCAGGGCGCGCAGGCCGGGATCGTAGACCCGGCTCAGGTCCGGGAAGCGCTCGCCCCAGGCCGCCACGTTGGGCCCGGTGAGGGGGCTCTGGCCCGTGAGGTTGATGTGGTCGGTGACGAGCATCAGGCCGCCCGGGACAAAGGCCGGGTCCAGCCCGCCCGCGGCGCTGGTGAGCAGCAGGGTGCGCGCCCCCAGGCCGTGGAGCAGGCGCACGCCCATGGCGGCCTGTCCGGCGTCGAAGCCCTCGTAGAGGTGGAAGCGCCCGGCCAGGGCCGCGGCGGGCCGTCCGCCCAGGCGGCCGAGCAGGAGCTGGCCCGCGTGGCTCGGGGCGCTGGAGCGGGGAAAGCCCGGGATATCGGCGTAGTCGATGACCCGGTCCACCTCCAGGCGGCGGCGCACCCCGTCCAGCCCCGTGCCCAGGACCAAACCCAGTTGGATGGGGTGTCGCTTTTGGGCGATTTCATGTATGGCTTGGATGGCGACCTGAACGTTTTCAAAGTATTGCACGGCATTCCCCTTGAGTTTTTTGCGGCTTTGTCCGATAGCGAAGTGAACCACGCGGCAGGCGGCCCCGTCCCGGGCGTCGGGGAAATCGGACCCGGACCCCAACGAGAATAGGCAAAACGCATGGATATCGCCACCCTTTTCGGTCTCATCGTCGGCCTGGCCATGGTCGTCGGGGCCATTTTCATCGGCGGCGCGGTGGATGTCTTCATCAACCTGCCGGGCATGCTCATCGTCATCGGCGGGACGCTGGCGGCCATCATGGTGGCCTTTCCCTTCGAGGAGGTCATGCAGGCCTTTTCCGCGGGCATGAAGACCCTCACCGCCCGCAAGGTCCGCACCCGCGAGGTGGTGAACATCATGGTCAAGGTGGCCGAGATCAGCCGCCGCGAGGGCCTCATGGCCCTGGAGAACGTCCAGACCGAGAACATGGTCCTCAAGAAGAGCTGCCAGCTCATCGCGGACAACGCCGACCCGCAGCTCATCCGCGACACCCTGCGCATCGAGATCACCAGCATGAAACGCCGTCACCAGGTGGGGCAGGACGTGTTCAAGCGCCTGGCCGGTCTGGCCCCGGCCTTCGGTATGATGGGCACCCTCATCGGCCTGGTGCAGATGCTCTCCACCCTGGACGACCCCAAGAGCATCGGCCCGGCCATGGCCGTGGCCATCCTGACCACCTTCTACGGCTCGCTCATGAGCACCATCCTGTTCATCCCCATCTCGGCCAAGCTGCGCGCCCGCACCCTGCAGGAGCAGCTGAACCTGGAGGTCATCTTCGAGGGCGCCAAGTCCATCCTGGAGAACAACAACCCCATGCTCGTGTACGAGAAGCTCTCCAGCTTCCTGGCGCCCAAGGAACGCGGCGGAGGTTGATGGCATGGCCGACGAAGAACTGGATCTCTTTTCCGACGACGACGAGGAGGGGGAAGGCAACGAGTGGCTCACCACCTTTGCCGACCTCTCCATGCTCCTGCTCGTCTTCTTCATCCTGCTCTATTCCATGTCCACCCTGGACACCAAGAAGTTCTCCGAGACCTTCAGCTCGGTGACGCAGGCCCTGCAGGGGCAGATGCAGCAGATCTCCACCAGCCGCATCACCCAGGAGGAGGCCGGGGTCCTGCTGGACCAGGTGATGATGCAGAAGCAGATCATCGAGAGCCAGCGCAAGGTCTACTCCGACGTGAAGACCCTGCAGACGGAGAAGGGCGTGGAGGGCATCGTCTCGGCCAACTTCGAGAACGGGCTCATCACCCTGCGCACCCCGGGCGACGTGCTCTTCGCCCCGGGGCAGGTGGCCCTGTCCGACACCGGCAAGCGCCTGGTGGCCATGCTCAAGGACTTCTTCATCCAGCATCCGGACCAGACCATCAAGATCGTGGGCCACACCGACGACGTGCTGCCCGGGCCGGGCTCCCGCTTCGTGGACAACTGGGAGGTTTCCGCCTTGCGGGCCGTGAATGTTTTGCGCTATCTTATGCAACTGGGAGTGGAGCCCGGCCGGCTCACCGCCGTGGGCCTGGCCGACTTCGAGCCCCTGGTGCCCAACACCACCAACGAGAACCGCGCCAAGAACCGTCGCGTGGAGTTCATCCTGGAGAAACAGGTCGTCAAGCAGTGACGGCCCAAGACGGATAAGGGAGCGTGCGCCGTGGACTTTGACATCAAAATGGCCGGTGACGGGGATACCGCGCGGCAGGCCTACCGCACCCGGGTCCCCGGGTTCGAGGCCAGGTTCGCCCAGAAGCCCCAGCCGTATCCGGTCAAAGACATCTCGGCCAGCGGCTTCGCCGTGGACGACCCCACCAAGAACTTCAAGGAAGGGCAGATCCTGGACCTGGAGTTCCTGCTCAACAAGAAGCTGTTTCTGGGCGGGCTCAAGGCCAAGGTGGTGCGCGTGGTGCCTAACGGCATCATCGGCTTCCTCTTCGAGGACATGGATCGTCGCCAGATGATGAAGCTCGACAAGCTCGTGCTTGAGGTCCAGAAGCGCCTCATCGCGCTGCGCAAGGCCAAGAGCCAGGAGTGAGGCCGTCATTCCCCGGCAGGATTTCCCGCACACCATCCTCGTCGCCAACCGCGGCGAGATCGCCATGCGCGTCATGCGCGCCGCCCGCGCGCTGGGCCACGCCGCCGTGGCCGTGTACACCGCGTCGGACCGGCGCTCCGGCCACGTGCGCCTGGCCCGGGAGCTGGCCCGCGCCGCCGGGGCGGACCCGGCCTGCGCCGCCCTGCGCATCGGCTCCTACCAGGACGACAACGAGATCTTCGCCGTGGCCGACGCCTGCGGGGCCACCGCCGTGCACCCCGGCTACGGCTTCTTCGCCGAGGACTTCCGCTTCGCCCGCCGCGCCGTCACCCGGGACCGGCCCCTGGTCTTCATCGGCCCGTCCTGGTGGGTGATCCGCGACCTGGGCGACAAGATCAGCACCAAGCGCCTGGCCCGCAGCCTGGCGGTGCCCACCATCCCGGGCTCGGACCGGCCCATCTACGACGAGCTGGAGGCCGAGGAGATGGCCGCCTCGCTCTTCGCCTTCCAGGCCGAGCAGGGCATCCCCCGGGGCACGGTGCTGGTGAAGGCCTCGGCCGGGGGCGGCGGCATGGGCATCGAGGAGGTCCACGACATGGACCTCTTCCGCCGGGTGCTGCGGCGGGTGCGCAGCTACGCCAAGCGCCAGTGGGGGGACGAGGGCGTGCTCATCGAGCAGCGCATCTTCGGGTTCAACCACCTGGAGGTGCAGATCCTGGGCGACCGCGAGGGCGAGGCCGCGGTGCACTTCGGCACGCGCAACTGCTCGGTGCAGAGCCCGGGCCGCCAGAAGCGCATCGAGGCCGCCCCGGGCTTCGTCCCGGCCGAAGTGGCCTACGCCTTTGACGCCCGCGCCGTGCTGGAGCAGATCACCAACCATTCCCTGGCCATGGCCCAGCAGGTGGGCTACGACTCCGCGGGCACCTGGGAGTGGATCGTCACCCCGCGCGGCGAGCCCTTCCTCATGGAGGTCAACACCCGCATCCAGGTGGAGAACGGGGTGTCCGGGGCCATCGCGCGGCTGCGCGGCCGGGCGGCGGACCACGGCGGCGCGGGCGTGGACCTGATCCGCGAGCAGATCCGCCTGGCCCTGGCCCCGGCGGGGGAGACCGGCCTGGGCTACGGCCAGGACGACCTGGATTTCGAGGGCGTGGCCGTGGAGTACCGCCTGCTGGCCGAGGACCCGGCCCAGGGCTTCCGGCCCTGGCTGGGCACGGTGGAGCGCTTCGCCTGGGCCCCGGCGGACTGGCTCACGGTGCACACCCACGTGCCCCAGGACCGGCCCTACGAGATCCCTGTGGAGTTCGACCCCAATCTGGCCCTGGGCATCGACCGGGGCCGGGACCTGGCCGAGGCCAAGGCGCGCGGCGACGCCTTCCTGGCCTCGGAGGAGCTGTCCGGCCGCGACGCGGCGGGCCGCCCCCTGGTGAGCAACGTGGCCTGGCTGCGCGAAAAGAACCGCAACCTCCTTGAGTTCTGAGCATGGACCTGGACAAGCTTCTCGCCGAACTCGGCGAACGTCTGGCCTACATCGGCGACATTTTCGGCTCCCGCGAGGGGGTCAACTACCGTATGCTCGCCGCCAAGCTCAGCGAGTTCACCCAGGCCGCGCCCGGCCTGGACGAGGCCGAGCGCCGGGCCCGGCTCGCCCAGCTCGGCGACCTGTTCGATTTCCTGGAGCGCAAGCTGGACGACGACCTGGAGCCCATGGACCGGGTGCGCATCGTCCGCCATCCCCAGCGCATCTGCCTCTCGGACATCCTGGAGAACGTCTACGACAACTACACCGAGATCGGCGGCCAGGACGAGTTCTCCCTGGACCCGGCGGTCTGCATCGCCCGGGCCTACGTCAGCCGCCGGCGCGGGGACAAGGTGGTGCACCAGCCGGTGATGGTCATCGGCCACGAGAAGGGCCACGGCGAGGAGTTCCGCAACGGCGGCTCGGCCAAGCCCTGGGGCAACGCCAAGGCCTTGCAGGCCATGCAGGTGGCCGAGTCCGAGAACATCCCGGTGCACGCCTACATCTTCACCCCCGGGGCCTACCCGGTGGAGGACTACCCCGGCGCGGCCCAGCAGATCGCCCGCAACCTCTACGAGATGGCCGCCCTGAGCGTGCCCGTGGTGAGCGTCATCTCCGAGGGCGGCTCCGGCGGGGCCGAGGCCATGGGCCTGGCGGACCGGCGGCTCATGCTCTCCCACGGCTACTATTCGGTCATCTCCCCCGAGGGCGCGGCGGCCATCGAGGAGGGCCTGCGCACCGGCCAGCGCGCCTCGGCCGACACGGTGCGGCGCTGCGCCCGGCAGCTGCGCATCACCGCCGCGGACAACCTGGCCCTGGGGTTTGTGGACGCCGTGGTGCCCGAGCCGCCCCTGGGCGCGCGGCCCTACCACCTGGATTTCTTCAAGCGGCTGCGCCACGCCGTGATCCGCGCCACGGACCAGGTGGTCTCGGAGGTGCGCGGCCTGTACCAGCTGCGCCGCCTGCTCGCGGGGCGCGAGACGGCCCAGGCCGAGGCGGGCGGCGGGCCCGAGCCCTACGTCATGTCCTGGAACCTCGGGGCCGCGGCGCGGGAGCGCCTGGTGGACCGCCGCCAGGCCAAGTACCGGGCCATGGCCCGCCACGCCTTCCTGGACCGCCGCTCCTGGCCCCGGCGCACCTTCCAGTGGGCCGCGGGCACGGCCTGGGCCATGCATTCCCTGCTGCGCTACGACGTGGTGGGCAAGCACAAGCGCCGCCTGGAGCGCGGGGTGGAGGAGTTCGTCGTGGAGGCCCGGGCCCTGGTGCGGCGGCTCACCGGCCCCCTGCGCCGCCTCTTCGCCAGCCCCCCGGGCCCGGCCCTGCGCGGCTCGGCGGACCTGGAGCGCCTCACCCGGCTCTCCTGCCCGGAGGAGGGTACCTGCCTCACGGGCGATCCCTGGCCCTATCCGGGCGGGCTCAGCGGCGAGGACCGCGTCGTCACCTGCCCCAACGCCGCCAGCCACGGCTGCCGCGACATCTGGGCCCCGGACCTGTACACCGACTTCGCCGGGGTCTGCCCCAACTGCGGGCATCATTTCCGGATGGAGTACCAGTGGTATCTCTACAACATCTTCGGCTACGCCCGGGCCCGCGAGGTGGATCGGGACATCGAGGCCGGGGACCCGCTGGGCTTCGAGGGCTTCAACCTCAAGCTGGAGCAGGCCAAGACCGCCACCAGCCTGACCAGCGCCTGCCTGACCTTCGAGACGGAGATCGCCGGGGTGCGCTGCGTGGTGGCGGCCCTGGTGGCCCCGTTCCGCGGCGGCTCCGTGGGCGCGGCCGAGGGCGAGAAGTTCATCCGCGCCGCCGAGCGCGCCCGGCGCAAGCACTGGCCCCTCATCGCCTTTGTCCACGGCACCGCGGGCATCCGCATCCAGGAGGGCGTGTGCGGGGTCATCCAGATGCCGCGCTGCACCATGGCCGTGCGCCGCTACATCGACGCGGGCGGGCTGTACCTGGTGCTCTACGACACCAATTCCTACGCCGGGCCCGTGGCCAGTTTCCTGGGCTGCGCGCCCTACCAGTTCGCCATGCGCTCGTCCAACCTGGGTTTCGCCGGGCCCATGGTCATCCTGGAGACCACGGGCGAGCTGCCCCCGCCCAAGTACCACAGCGCCTGGCAGGCCCTGGCGCGCGGCCACATCCAGGGCGTCTGGGACCGGCGGGACCTGCCCCGGAACCTCCAGCAGGCCCTCTTGACCATGGGCGGGCGAAACCTCTATTACCGATGAACCAAACGCAACCACTACGGGATACCCACACGTGCTGAACATCAAGGAACTGCTGGAGGAGATCAAGGCCTCCCCCTACGAGACCCTGGAGATCACGGCCCCGCACACGGGCGCCGTGCACTTCGCGGGGCTCAAGCCCGGCGACCGCGTCAGCGGCGTCTCGGGCACCTACAAGGAAAAGCCCGGCACCCTGCTGGTGACGCTCACCCGCGAGCACAACGACAAGAAGCTCACCGCGCCCCAGGCGGGCGAGGTGGTGGAGGTGGCCGACCACCTGGAGGGTCGCTTCGTGGAGGCGGGCGAGGTCCTGCTCACCCTGCGCCATTACCTGTCCAAAAAAGAGGTCATCGACCTCATCCTCAAGAAGGCCCTGTCCCTGTTCCGCGCCCCGGAGCGCGCCAAGTACTACTTCATCCCGGAGATCGACAAGAAGCTCAAGGTCTCGGGCAAACGTTCGGTCAAGGTGCGCGAGGGCATGGAGATGTTCATCGTCTCGCGCATGAAGCGGGAGACCACGCTCGCCTACACCGGCCCGGACGGGCTCATCTACGCCGTCTACTTCCACCGCGGCGACAACATCGACGCGGGCCAGCCCCTCATCGGCGTGTGCCCCGAGGACCAGCTCTCCCTCATCGAGGAGGTGGTCACCCGGGTGCAGAGCGAGTGGGAGGAGCAGTAGCATGGGCAAGGTCCTGCAGATCCGCGTCTCGGCCTCCACCTACGACGAGTCCCAGGTGGGCAAGCGCTGGCCCCGGCTCACGGCCCACGCCTGGGGCGTGGACGCCGACGCCCCGGGCCACGGCGTGCTGGCCCTCATCGAGACCATCGAGGACAAGGCCCGGCTGGGCCTGCTGGATTTCAAGCCCGGGCCCGATTTCGAGCGCGCCCTGGCGGCCGTCACCGCCCTGCGCGACCGGATGGAGGCGGCCCTGGCCGACTGGCGGGCCGGCGAGGCCAACCGCCTGAGCGACGAGCTGGAGGACGCCCTCGGCGACCTGGAAAAGGCCGCCGAGAAGGTGTAGCCTCGCCCCACAACGCGACATAGCCACGAAGGAGACCCCATGGCAGGCAGTCTGAACAAGGTGATGCTCATCGGCCGGCTCGGCCAGGACCCCAAGCTTTCCTACACCCAGTCCGGCCAGTCCGTGGCCAACTTCACCATGGCCACGGACGAGAGCTACAAGGACAAGACCAGCAACCAGAAGGTGGAGCGCACCGAGTGGCACCGCGTGGTGGCCTGGGGCCGCACCGCGGAGTTCTGCTCCAACTACCTGAGCAAGGGCCGGCTGGTCTTTGTGGAGGGCAAGCTCCAGACCCGCAAGTGGCAGGACCAGCAGGGCCAGGACCGCTGGACCACCGAGGTGGTGGCCAATAACATCGAATTTCTCGACAGCCGTGGGGGCGAGGGCGCTCCCGGCGGCGGCTACGAGGACCAGTCCTACGGCGGCGGCCAGGGCGGGTATCAGGGCGGCCAGGGCGGCCAGGGCGGCGGCCCGCGCCAGCAGGGCGGCCCGCGCCAGGGCGGCTATCAGGGCGGCCAGGGCGGCGGCCCGCGCCAGCAGGGCGGCGGACGTCCCCAGCAGGGCCGCGGTCCCCAGCCCCAACCGGAAGACGAGGACCTGGGCCCGGCCTTCCCGTCCGAGGCCTCGGGCATGGACGACGTGCCCTTCTAGGCCTTCCAGGCCCGGACGTCCGGCGCACAAAAAAAGGGGGAGCGGTTTCGGCCGCTCCCCCTTTTGCGTGCCTCGGAGGCCGGGCTCAGCGCTCCACGCTCTGCGGCCGGTAGAAGCGGTTGTACACCCAGGTCAGGCCGATGGCGTAGGCCACGGAGCCCATGCCCATGCACTCGGCCACGTAGGGCGGGGCGGTGAGGGCCAGGCGGATGAGCAGGGTGGCCAGCACGAAGCCGGAGTTGCGGAAGGTGGAGCGGAAGCGCGGCTGGTAGCGCTGGGCCACCAGCACCAGCAGGATGTCCGCGAAGATGAGCACGGTGTAGAAGTCCTGGAAGAAGTCCCCGGGCGCGCCGCCCCGCAGCCATATCCAGGCGTTGTACGCGCCCATGCCCACGAAGGTGCCGAGCATGAGCAGGGCCACCAGCTTCTTGGAGGCCACGAAGCGGAAGAGCAGCTCGCTCTTGAACTCCTCCTCGCTGTGGTACAGCCGCCGGTAGACCCCGAGCAGGGCGAAGACCACCAGGGCCGCGGCCCCGGCCGCCACGATCTGGTACAGGGGCTCCAGGTGCCCCACCAGGCTGATGGGCTCGTCAAAGGCCGAGAGCTTCTTGAAGGCGCTGCGGATGAGGATCAGCGACAGGATCTCGAACTGGGTGCCCACCGAGCGCGAGATGGAGCAGGGCAGGGCGAACACCAGGTGCACCACCTCCAGCACCAGCACCAGGGTGAAGGCCAGGTGCACGGCGTAGAAGTGGCTGGTGTGGTGGAACCAGTGCATGGACTCGGGCAACAGGCCGCGCCGGTTCAGCTCCACGCAGAGCAGCGCCGCCAGGAAGGCGACCACCAGGCCCGAGGCGATGGCGCGTTGGGTGCGGCGCTGCTCCCAGAAATGGTGCAGCGGATCGAAGGCGTAGGTGACGAGGGTGAGCAGTCCTTGCATGGGGCATCCATGCCACGGGCGGGGCCGAAGCGCAACCGGGCCGCGTGACGCCCCGTGACGGGGCGGCCGCGGTCCGGTCGGAATGGCGTCAAATCTCGAAGAGCATCTCCAGGTCGTCGCGGGTGAGGGACTTGAGGGCCGACTGGCCGGGGATGATGGCCTCGGCCACGTCCTTCTTCTGCTCCTGGAGCTTGAGGATCTTCTCCTCCACCGTGTTCTGGCAGATCATCTTGTAGGCGAAGACCTGGCGCTTCTGGCCGATGCGGTGGGTGCGGTCCGTGGCCTGGTCCTCCACGGCCGGGTTCCACCACGGGTCGTAGTGGATGACGTAGTCCGCGCTGGTGAGGTTCAGGCCCGTGCCGCCCGCCTTGAGCGAGATGAGGAAGATGGGCACGTTCGGATCCTCGTTGAAGCGGTCCACCTGCTCCAGGCGGTCCTTGCTGGAGCCGTCCAGGTAGGCGAAGGGCACGTCGCGGATCACCAGCCAGGAGCGGATGATGTGCAGCATCTGCACGAACTGGCTGAACACCAGGACCTTGTGTCCGCCGTCGATGATGTCGGTGACGAGATCCTTGAAGGCGTCGAACTTGCCCGAGGGCAGGTTGGTGGACACCCCGGGCATGTCGAGGCGCAAGAGGCGCGGGTGGCAGCAGATCTGGCGCAGCTTCAAGAGGGCGTCCAGGATGGACATCTGGCTCTTGGCCATGCCCTTCTCGTCCACGTCGCGCAGCACCTGGTCCTTCAGCTTGGTGGCCAGCGCGTTGTAGAGTTCGCGCTGCTCGTCGATGAGGTCGCAGTAGTGGGTGGTCTCGATCTTGGGCGGCAGGTCCTTGGCCACCTCGCTCTTGGTGCGGCGCAGGATGAAGGGCTTCACGCGGCTGCGCAGATAGTCCAGGGTCTCCTCGTCGCCGTCCTTGATGGGCTTGACGATGCCGCGCTGGAACCCGTGCTGGGAGCCCAGGAACCCGGGCATGAGGAACTCGAACAGGCTCCAGAGCTCGAACAGGTTGTTCTCGATGGGCGTGCCCGAGAGGCAGAGGCGCAGGTCGGCGTCCAGCTTGCGCACGCTGCGCGCGGTGATGGTGTTGGGATTCTTGATGTTCTGGGCTTCGTCCAGGATGATGGTGGCGTACTTGTACTTGAGCAGCTCGTCCAGGTCGCGGCGCAGCAGGGCGTAGGTGGTGATGATGAGGTTGGAGCCCTTGATCTGGCCGAAGAGGTCGTCGCGCTTGGCCCCGTAGATGGTCAGGCGCTTGAGGTCCGGGGCGAACTTGGCCGCCTCGCGCTCCCAGTTGGGCAGCACCGAGGTGGGCACGATGATGAGGTTGGGGCCGTTGATCCCGCGCTCATGCAGCGAGAGGATGAAGCTGAGGGTCTGGATGGTCTTGCCCAGGCCCATCTCGTCCGCCAGGATGCCGCCGAACCCGTATTCGCGCAGGAAATTGAGGTAGCTCAGGCCCTGGAGCTGGTAGGGGCGCAGGGTGGCGTTCAGGGTGCGCGGCGCGGGGAGGGGACGGATCTCCTGGAAGTTGTTGATTTTCTCCCGCAGCTTGACGAAGTACTCGTCGGTGCGCGCCTCGGGCAGGTCCTCCAGGAGCTTGTCCAGCACCGGGGCCTCGAACTGCTGGAACTGG
This sequence comes from Desulfovibrionaceae bacterium, assembly GCA_050255855.1. Classification (GTDB taxonomy): domain Bacteria; phylum Desulfobacterota; class Desulfovibrionia; order Desulfovibrionales; family Desulfovibrionaceae. The sequence goes on along the minus strand of JBFWIY010000033.1, from coordinate 844 downwards.
GTCTGGGGCGGCTGCTCCGGGTCGAAGCCCAGGGCCTTGAGCTTGTGGCCGAGCTTCTTGAGCCAGGACTCGGGCAGGCTGGTGTAGGAGCCGTCCTTGAGCTGGACATAGCGCTTGCCCTGGGTCCAGGCCTCCCAGATCTCCTGGATGGGGACCTTCTGGTCGTCGTAGTTCACGGCCAGGTCCAGGTTGAACCACTTGTTCTCCTCGTCGCTCTCCACTTCCGCGGTGATGACCGGCTTGGTGAGCCGCACCTTGTAGCGGGTCAGGTTCTTCTCGCCGAAGACGCGGTAGGCCTGCACGAGCTGGGGATAGTGGTCCAGCAGGAAGGTGATGGCCGCCTCCTGCTCCATGAACCAGGTGTGGTTGTTCCGCGCCTGGAAACCCATGTCCGTGAGTTCGGCGAAGAGGCGGGCCTCCTCGTCCTGGGCGCGGCGGATGAGGTGGCTCTTGCCCTCGTGGATGTAGGACCCGGTCTGGAGGTCCGGGTTGGGCCCGGGCAGGTTGATCTCGCCGTGCTCGTTCTCGTAGACGTTCTGGATCTTGAGGGTGAGGAGGCTCCCTTCCTCGTCCAGGAAGAGCTTGGGGTTGAAGGCGGCGTCGACGAAGATGGGCTCCATGCGCTCCAGGAAGTCCTCCTGGCCGTAGAGGTCGGAGACCGGGATGCGCGTCCAGACGCGGTCGAGAAATTCCGGGATGTCGGCGTGGCTGATGATGGGGTGCTGCTCCACCATTTCCTGGATGAGCTCGGGGTCCAGGCCGGTCTGCACCGGGTAGAAGGACTGCTTGAGGTAGACCCAGAGCGGGAGCCGTCCGTAGAAGAAGACCTCCTCCAGGTTCATGA
>JBFWIY010000032.1:0-12639 GCA_050255855.1 Desulfovibrionaceae bacterium | reverse complement strand
CCGCCCACGCCCTGCTGGCCACGGAGATTGCGCCCAAGGCCGAGCGCCTGGCCCTGGACCCGGCGGGCGGCACCCGGGTGGAGCCCGTGCCCGCGGCCCGGCGGGACGAGCCCTGCCTGGGGCCGGAGCGCCTGGCCCGGCTGGCCAAGACGGCCATGAGCCTGGAGCACTTCTTCAAGCGGCCCCTGGACGTGGAGTGGGCCTTCACCGCGGCCGGGGACCTGGTGGTGCTCCAGGCCCGGCCCCTGTCCATCCGCCCCGCGGCCTGCACCCTGCGCCAGGACCCGGCCGACGCCGCCCAGGGGGCCCCGGTCCTGCTCTCGGGCCACGGGGTCTGCGCCATGGGCGGGGTGGCCACCGGGCCGGTCTGCCTGGTGGAGGACCGCGGCGACCTCTCGGGCGTGCCCTACGGGGCCATCCTGGTGGCGCGCCACTCCTCGCCCCGCTTCGCCAAGGTCATGCCCAAGTGCCGGGGCATCATCACCGACGTGGGCTCGGCCACGGGCCACATGGCCACCATCGCCCGGGAGCTGCGCGTGCCCACCCTGGTCCAGACCGGCACGGCCACCCGGCTGCTGCGCCCCGGCCAGACCGTGACCCTGGACGCGGACCACCTGGTGGTCTACGACGGAGAGGTGGAGGCCCTGTGCCGGTTCGAACTCTCGCGCGAGGACGTGTTCGAGGAGTCCTGGGAGTACCGCACCCTCAAGCGGGTCCTGCGGCACATCAGCCCGCTCACCCTGCTGGACGCCAAGTCCGAGGACTTCCGGCCCGAGGCCTGCGCCACCTTCCACGACATCGCCCGCTACGTGCACCAGCGGGCCGTGGACAAGCTCTCCACCCTGCCGGAGCAGCACCGCGGCCTGTCCGGGCGGCCGCCCCTCAAGCTCGTCACCCGGCTGCCCCTGGGGCTCACGGTCATCGACGTGGACGGCGGGCTGGCCCCGGAGGCGGAGCGCGCCTCCGAGACCGAGGCCCGGGAGGAGGACCTGCGCTGCCGCCCGCTCTCGGCCCTGCTGGAGGGCATGAACGCCTCGGGCATGTGGGAGACCAGCCCCGTGCCCGTGGACGTGGGCAGCTTCCTGTCCAGCGTCACCCGGACCTTCTCGGCCGAGATGGCGCACCCGTCCACGGTGGCGCGCAACCTGGCGGTCATCTCCCGGGAGTACGTGAACCTGCACCTGCGCCTGGGCTACCACTTCACCGTGGTGGACGCCTTCCTGGGCCCCACGGTGAACGACAACGTCATCTTCTTCCGCTTCATGGGCGGGGTGACGGACCTGACCCGGCGCTCGCGCCGGGCCGCCCTGGTGGCCGCCGTGCTGGAGCGCGACGACTTCGTGGTGGAGACCCGGGGAGACATGGTCACCGGCCGCGCCAAGAAACACCCCACCCGCATCATGCTGGACAAGCTGTTCATGCTGGGCGGGCTCATCGGATACACCCGCCAGCTGGACGCCCGCCTCGCCTCGGGCGAGGACGTGCAGCGCCATCTGGACGACTTTCTCCAGCGCATCACCCAAGCAAGGGGGACACGAGCATGACAGACACCATGCCGCCCGCCGCGCCCGGCTCCGAGGCCGGGACCGACGCCACGACCGGACGCCGCCGGACCAGCATCATGGTCCTGGACGACGAGCCCATCGTGTGCAAGCGCCTCAAGCCCTTCTTCCAGAAGGCGGGCTACGAGGTGGAGGCCTACAGCCAGCCCTGGGAGGCCCTGGCGCGCATCGAGCAGCGCCGCTTCGACGTGGTCATCACCGACCTGAAGATGGAGGGCCTGGACGGCCTGAGCTTCCTGGGCAAGGTCAAGTCCCTGTGGCCGGACACCGACGTGGTGGTCATCACCGGGTTCGCCACCATGGAGACGGCCCGCCAGTCCTTCCGCAAGGGGGTGTTCGACTGCGTGGCCAAGCCCTTCAAGCTGGCCGAGCTGCGCGACTGCGTGCAGCGCATCGAGAAGGAGCGGGGCCTGGTGCCCTGACCGGCATGGCCGCCATGGGCAGGGCAGGGCAGGCTGCGCCGGAGGGCGGCGCACGCGATACCGCCCGGGACATGGCCCCGGGCGGGGTGCGCTTCCTGTTCCGCAGCTTCCAGCGCATCCTGGGCCTGAACACCCGGGTCCTGGAGCGCATGGCCCTCATGGACCGCGCCCTGGGCGGGGAATACGTCTTCGACAGCGCCTTCCTGGCCGCCTCGGTGCGCGACGTCTGCCGCCTCACCCACCTGGTGGCCTACCACCTCAACGGCATGGCCGACGAGGGCCTGGTGGCCCTGTACGACGCCTACCTCGGGGTCAAGGACGCCCTGGAGGACATCCTGGCCGGGGGCATGGGCCCGCTGGCCGGGCGGCGCGTGCTGCCCTTTTCCGAACTGGACTGGGAGTTGGAGCCCCTGGCCGGGCTCTGCGCCGTGGGCCTGGCCGTGCTTGGGCGGCGCATGGGCCTGCCCGCGCCCGACGGCCTGGCCGTCACCGCCACGGGCATGGCCGTGCTGGCCGGGCCGCCGGGCCCGGCCCGGGACGCGGCCGAGGCCGAGGTGGCCGCCGCGGTGCTGGAGCTCTATTCCCGCCTGGGCGGGGCCTGCGGCCTGGAGCTGACCCTGTCCGCGGCCGGACCGGCGGGCGCGGGCCGGGTGCTGGCCGAGTCCCGGGCGGCCTCGGCCCCGGAGGCGGCCCGGATCGCCCGGGAGCTGGCCGCGGCCCATGCGGCCGAGGGCCCGGCCGCCCTGTGCGTGCGCCCCTGGCTGGCCGGGGCGGCGCGCGGGACGCTCCAGACCCTGGCCCACGACCCCAGCCTGCCCCCGGCCATGCTGGCCGTGGCCCAGGCCGATCCCGACGCCATCTCCGACGCCGCGGGCCCGGAGGGACAGGACCGCTCCTGGATCTCCCGCACCGCCCCGCACCGTCCCTTGCGCACCCGCCCGGCCGTGAAGCCCGCGGACGCGGCCCTGCCCGGGGGGCGGCCCCTGAGCCCGGTGCGCGGCCGGCTGCGGCGCGGCTCGGCCTGGCTGCTGCCCGAGACCGCGGCCCTACTGGCCGAGCTGGGCCTGGCGGCCGAGCGCGCCCTGAGCGGGCCCTGCGTGCTCGCCTGGGTCCTGGACGAGGACGGCGGCCTCCGGCTCACGGGCGTGGCCCCGGTGCGGACCGCCTTTCCCGACTGGACCGAGGACGCCGACACGGACGGCGGGGCGGATGCCGGTCCGGACGCCGCGGACCTCCTGCTCCGGGGCGGGCAGATCGCGTGCAGCGGGGTGGGGGCCGGGCCGGTGGTGCTGGTGGACGACGACACGGACCCGGCCGCGGTGCCCCTGGGCAGCGTGGGCGTGGCCCGCACGGCCTCCCCGGCCCTGGCCCGGCTGGCGCCCCGGCTCGGGGCCCTGCTGGCCGAGCTGGGCACCGCGGCCAGCCACCTGGCCACCGTGGCCCGCGAGCACCGCGTCCCCGCGGTCTTCGGGCTGCGGGGCGCGGCGGCCCTGCCCGAGGGGGGCATGGTCACGGTGGACGCCGAGGCGGGCGAGGTCTGGCGCGGCGTGGCCGAGGGCCTGCTGCGCCAGGACGCCGTGGCGCGCGCCCGCCAGCGCACGGACCCGGAATTTCTGGTGCTGCGGCGGCTGCTGCGCTTTGTCCGGCCCCTGAACCTGGTGGACCCGGCCGACCCCGGGTTCCGGCCCGAGCGCTGCCGCACCTGCCACGACATCATCCACTTCGCCCACGAGCGGGCCGTGGAGCTGCTCCTGGAGTCCAACCCCGGCCTGGACCCGGCCCGGCGCGGCGGCCTGGGCGCGCCGCACCGCCTCACCGGGGACACGCCCCTGGAGATGCGCGTGCTGGACCTGGGCGGCGGGCTCACCCCCGCGGCCGCGGCCCGGCCCGGGGACATCGCCCCGGAGGACGTGGCCAGCCGCCCCTTGCGGGCCTTTCTGGAGGGCCTGCGCCTGCCCGGGGCGCGGCGCGAGGGCCCGGGCCGCCTGGGCCTGGGCGACATCCTCTCCGGCGCGGGCCGCACCGGCCGGGCGCTCAGCGCCCCGCCCGCCAGCCTGGGCGCGGGCATGAACCTGGCCCTGGCCGCGGCGGACTACGCCAACATCACCCTGCGCCTGGGCTACCACTTCAGCGTGGTGGACGCCGTGGTCTCGGACCGGCCCGAGCACACCTTCGTGTATTTCCGCTTCGCCGGGGGCTTCGCGGCCGACGACCGCCGGGCCCGCCGCGCCGGGCTCATCCTGGCCGTGCTGGAGCGCCTGGGCTTCCGGGCCTCGCGCCAGGGGGACCTGGTGGTGGGCAAGCGCAGGCTTTTGGAGGCCGAGGCCGCCCTGGGGGTGTTGCGCGTGCTCGGGGCGCTCTCCACCTACACCCGCCAGCTGGACACGGAGCTGGACTCCGAGGCCGAGGCCGTGCGCCGCGGCCGCGAGTTCCTGGAGGCCCTGGGCCTGGGGCCCGATGCCGACGCCGACGCCGATCCTGACGCCGATTTTGATGAGGTGACGCCGTGATCCGCCCCCTGGCCCGCCTGCTGGAGGCCTGGCGCGAGCGCCGTCGCCGCCGCCGGGACCACGCCCTGGACTGGATCAAGGCGCGCTACCACATCTTCCGCGTGCTGCTCGGCCACAACGAGCAGGCCCTGGAGGGCATGGCCGAGCTGGACCGGCTGCTCACCGAGCACGAGACCGCCCGGGTGCCCGCCCTGGCCCGGGAGCTCACGGACACGGTGCTGGAGCTGGTGGACGGCCTGAACCGGCTCACGGACAACGGCCACGCCGCGCTCTACCCCCGGCTGGAGGGCCTGGCCCGCCGCCTGGACGAGGCCGCGGCCCGCCACGCCGAGGCCCCGCGCCGCGCCTGGCTGGACCTGGCCGAGGTCCGGCCGGACATGCGCGACCAGGTGGGCGGCAAGGCCCAGCCCCTGGGGGGCCTGCTCCGGGCCGGGCTGCCCGTGCCCGCCGGGGTGTGCATCCCCCGGCGCTGGTGCCGGGAATACCTGCGCCGGGCCCGGCTGGAGGACCGGCTCAAGGCCCTGCTGCGCGAGGCCGCGGCCGGGGACGCGGACCTGGCCGGGCTGGCCCGCCGGGCCGGGGTGATGATCGCCGCCTCCGGGCCGGACGAGGAGCTGGCCGGGCAGCTGCGCGCCGCCTGGGAGCACCTGGCCGGCGGGGAGGACGTCGCCGTGTCCGTGCGCAGCAGCGCCTCGGCCGAGGACGGGACCGAGCACTCCTTTGCCGGGCAGTTCGCCAGCGTGCTCGGGGTGCGCGGCCCCGAGGCCTTTGTGGCGGCCTTCAAGACCGTGCTGGCCAGCGCCTTTTCGGCCCGGGCCCTGGCCTACCGGCTGCGCGCCGGGCTGACGCGCCAGTCCGTGGACATGGCCGTGCTCTGCCAGCGCCTGGTGGACGCGCGCACCTCGGGCGTGCTCTTTTCCGTGGATCCCATGCGTCCGGCGGGCGGGCGCATGCTGCTCACCGCCGTGCCCGGGCTGGGCACCCAGGCCGTGTCCGGCCGCGCCCCGGCGGACGTGTACCGCCCGGCCCGCGACCCCGGGGCCGAGGTCCCGGCCGACACCCCGGCCGAGATCGCGGACAAGACCGTGCGCGAGGTCCCGGCCCCGGTCGGGGGCGGGCTGGTCCTGGAGGCGGTCCCGGAGGCCGAGCGGACGGCCCCGCTCCTGGCCCCGGAGCAGATCGCGGCCCTGCGCGACCACGCCCTGCGCATCGAGGCCCTGGCCGGGGGGCCCCAGGACATCGAGTGGTCTCTGGACCACGGGGGCCGCATCTGGATCTTGCAGGCCCGCCCGGCCCGGCTGGCCGATCCGGCCCGTCCCGAGGTCCATCCCGACGCCCGGTCCGAGGCCCGTTCGGACGCCGCCGCGTCCGCCGTCCCCGGGGCGGACGACCTGCTCACCGGGGGCGTGGCCGCCGCGCCGGGCAAGGCCGCCGGGCGGCTGGTGGTGGTGCGCTCCGCCGCGGACCTGGAGGCCGCGGCCCGGGCCCCCCGGCCCGTGGTCCTGGCCCTGCACCAGAGCCTGGTGGACGCCGCCTCCCTGGCGCCCGAGGCCGCGGCCCTGCTGGTGGACATGGGCAACCCCCTGGACCATTTGGGTTCATTGGCCCGCGAGCTGGGCATCCCCATGATTACCGGCCTGGGCCGGGCCACGGAGCTTGCGCCCGGGCAATGGGTGCTGGCGGACGCGGACCGGGGCGCGGTGCGCGCCGCGGACCCGCGCCTGTGGCGCGACGCCCCCCGCCCGGCCCCGCGCCGCGCCGTCCCGGGCAGCGCCACGGCCGCGGCCGTGCGCGACCTGGTCCTGCCGCTGAACCTTACGGACGCCTACGGCCCCACGTTTTCGGTCATGGAGTGCCGCAGCCTGCACGACCTGGTGCGCTACGTGCACGAAAAGGCCATCCTGGCCCTGTTCGAGGCCGGGGACGCCATCGCCGAGCAGACCTTCGCCCTGGTGCACCGCCTGGCCGACCCCACCGGGCTGCACTTCCTCATCATCGACCTGGGCGGCGGGCTCGCGCCCGGGGCCGGGGCCGAGGTGGGGCGGGAGGAGATTTTGTGCGAGCCCCTGGCCGCCCTGTGCCAAGGCATGTCCGCGCCGGGCCTGCGCTGGGGCGCGCCGCCGCCCATCCCCGGGGTGGGGGGGCTGGTCTCGCGCACCATGCTGGACGCGGCCAGCGCCCGGCCCGTGGGCGAACCCAACTACGCCCTGGTGGCCCGGGACTACCTGAACCTCAACGCCCGGGTGGACTTCCACTTCGCCCTGGTGGACGCGGTGTGCGGGGCCAACCCGCGCGAGAACTCCATCCGCTTCCGGTTCAAGGGCGGCGGGGTGGCCCGGGTGCAGCGCGAGCGCCGGGCCGTGTTCGTGGAGCAGGTGCTGCGCCGCCGGGACTTCTTCACCACCCGCCAGGGGGACATGGTCACCGGCGTGTTCACCGAGGGGCCGCGCCAGGCCATCCTGGACCGGCTGGACATGCTCGGCCGGTTCCTGGGCTTCAGCCGCCTGCTGGACGCGGCCATGGTGGACGACGACATGCCCGGCCGCATGGCCGAGGCTTTTCTCACCGGGGACTATACGTTGGAGCAGCTCATGCAGGCCCTGGCCGCGGAGGGGCGGCTCGGGGAGCCGGACCCGCAGGCGTGAGGCCCTTGGGCCTGAGGATTCTCAGGCGTGATGGAAGCGCACCGCGGGCAGCTCCACCGCGGTGAGCATGTCGCCCTCGCCGGTGTCCAGGCCGATGAGCCCCGGGGCTACGAGCGGCGTGGCCAGGGGCACGTGGCCGAAGACCAGGGTGCGGCCGTCCGCGGCCCAGCCCGCGGCGTCCACCAGGCGGCCGGAGAGCAGCCGCTCCAGCTCGAAGCCCTCGGCCCGGTCCGGGGCCGCGTCCGGGGCGATGGGGGCGTGGCAGAACACGTAGTTTCCCAGGACCCGCCAGGGCTCCAGTCCCTCCAGAAAGGCGCGGTGCGCCGCGCTCATGAAGTCCAGGCCGCAGGCCCCGGGGGCGCGGCCGTAGGAGTCCAGCGTGGCCTGGAAGCCCATGGCCCGCAGCAGGCGCAGGTCCTCGGGCGAGCAGGAGGCGGCGTAGCGGAGCAGGGCGGCCTCGTGGTTGCCCAGGAGGCAGACCGTGTCCGGCCGCTCGGCGCGCAGGGCCAGCAGGGCGTCCACCACCTCGCGCGACTGCGGGCCGCGGTCGAAGTAGTCCCCCAGAAAGACCCAGCGGGCCTCGGGGTCCAGGGTGCGCAGGCGGCCCAGCAGGGCCCCCAGCCGGTCCATGCGGCCGTGGATGTCCCCCACGGCGAAGATGCGGCGGTTCATTCCGGTCCGGGATACCCCCGGCCCGGCCCGGGCGCAACCGCCCGGCCGCCCGGCCCGGGGGCGTCTACCGGGCGCGGCGCGCCTCCATGGTCCGGGTCATGAGTTCGAGCAGGTCGGGCAGGTCCATGGGCTTGGCGATGTAGTCGTCCATGCCCGCGTCCAGGAAGCGCTCCCGGTCGCCGCGCATGGCGTAGGCGGTCATGGCCACGATGGGGATGTGGCCGCCCGCGGCCGCCTCGCGCCGGCGGATGGCGCGGGTGGCCTCCACCCCGTCCAGCACCGGCATCTGCACGTCCATGAGCACCAGGTCAAAGGCCTGCCGGTCCAGGAGGTCCAGGGCCTCCCGGCCGTTTCCCGCGCAGGTGGGCGTGCAGCCCGCCTTTTCCAGCAGGCGGCGCACGGCGAAGCGGCTGTGCTCGTCGTCCTCCGCCACCAGCACCGCGAGGTCGAGGCGCACCGGGCCGGGCTCCACGCGGGCCGCGTCTCCCTCGGCGTCCGCGCCGCCGGGGCGGCGGAAGGGCAGGGTGACGTAGAAGGCCGTGCCCTGGCCCGGGGTGCTGTCCAGGGCGGCCTCGCCGCCCATGAGCTCCACCAGCCGCCGCACGATGGAGAGCCCCAGGCCCGCCCCCTGGTAGCGCCGGGTGAAGGAGGCCTCGGCCTGCACAAAGGGGTCGAAGATGCGGGCCTGCAGGTCCTCGGGGATGCCGATGCCCGTGTCGCTCACCGTGAAGAGCAGGCGCAGGTCCGCGCCCGGGGTGGTGCGGGGCAGGCGCTGCGCCGTGATGCGCACCTCGCCGCCCGGGGCGAACTTCACGGCGTTGCCCGCCAGGTTGAACAGGACCTGCTGGAGCCGGGTCTGGTCGCCCAGCAGGCGGCGCGGCACGTCGTCCCCCAGGTCGAAGCGCAGGGTCGCGCCCGTGGCCCGGGCCCCGCCGCCGAGCAGGTCCAGGATGGACTCGCGCACCGCGTCCAGGTCGAACTCGGCGCACTCCACCGTGAGCCGCCGGGCCTCGATCATGGACAGGTCCAGGATGTCCGAGAGCAGGCGGGTGAGCCGCCGCGAGGCTTGCAGGGCGATGTCCAGGTAGGTCTTGCGCTCCTCCTCGGACTCCGGGGCCTCCAGGAGCTGGAGCATGCCCATGATGCCGTTGAGCGGGGTGCGGATCTCGTGGCTCATGTTGGCCAGGAATTCGCTCTTGGCCCGGCTGGCGGCCTTGGCGGCCTCCATGGCCTGGCGCAGGGCGGCCTCGGCCCGTTTGCGCTCGCCGATGGGGTGCAGGAAGACCAGGGCCCCGTGGCGGCCCGACAGGGCGAAGGGCACGGCGGCCAGCTCCAGCTCCACGGGGGAGCCGTCCTGGCGCAGGAACACCAGCTCCGCCGGGGGGGCGGCCCGCCGCTCCTCGTTGACCATGCGGATGCGCTGCCGGACCTGCTCGCGGTCGTCCGGGTGCACCCGGTCCGGCACGGACAGGCCGAGGAGCGCCTCGGGCCCGCTCGCCCCGAGCATCTCCGCCGCGGTGCGGTTGACGTAGGCGAAGCGGCAGTCCATCTGGATGACGATGCCCTCCGGGGCGCTGTCGGCCAGGGTGCGGAAGCGCTCCTCGCTCTCGCGCAGGGCCAGCTCCGCGGTCTTGCTGGCGGTGATGTCCAGGCAGAAGCCGATGTAGCCCAGGAAGGCCCCCGAGGCGTCGTAGCGCGGGCGGCCCTCGCTCATGACCCAGCGGAAGCCGCCGTCGGCGTGGCGCAGCCGGTACTCCACCACGAAGTCCGCCCGCCGCTCGAAGGCGGTGGTGTAGATCTCCAGGCAGCGCTCCAGGTCGTCGGGGTGCACGTTTTGGGTCCAGCCGTCGCCCAGGTCCTGCTTCAGGGTGCGGCCGGTGAAGCGCAGCCAGGGCTCGTTGAAATAGTCGCAGCGCGTGTCCGTGCCCGAGGTCCAGATGAGGGCGCTGCCGGAGTTGGCCAGGGTGCGGTAGTGCTGTTCGCTGTCGGACAGGGCGCGGCGGAAGCGGCGCTCGGCGGACTGGTCGCGCAGGGTGAGCACCGTCCCGGCGATCCGGTTCCCCTCGTCCAGGATGGGGGCCAGGGTCCCGGCCACGGGGAGGGCGTCGCCCTCCCGGCCCGTGAGCAGGGCGTTGAGGACGGGTCTGGGCCCATCCCCGTTCGGGCGCAGGGACAGGGGGCGGCCGGTGCGCTCGTCCACGCAGCGCGCCACCGCCTCCAGGGGGCGGCCCCGGGCCGCGTCCGCGTCCAGGCCGGTCATGGCCTCGGCCGCCGGGTTGACCAGCTCCACCCGGCCCTCGGCGTCGGCCACCACCACCCCGTGGCCCATGCTGCGCAGGATGGTCTCGTGGCGGGCGGCCAGGCGGCGGCGGACCGCGTCGGACCGCTCCCGGGCCCGCACGGCCCAGAACACCAGGGACCCCATGGCGGCCAGCAGCACCACGGCCGTGGCCAGGGCCCGGGCGAATTGGCGGTCGTTGCGGGCCGCCAGCTCGTGCAGGGCGTCCCGGGCCCGGGCGTCCACGGCGTCGGCCCGGCGCTCCAGGTCGTGGAAGGCGATGCGCAGGGCGGTCTCGGCCTCGGCGTCCTTGCCGCCGCCGAGCCGGTCCTGGAAGGCGGCGATGCGTCGCCGTAGGTCCTGGCCTTCGTCCAAACCGTCATCGGCGCGGTTCAGGGCGGCCAGGGCCTGGTCGAGCAGGGCCAGGCCCTGGTCGCGCTGGAAGGGCGAGTCCGGCTGGTCCGAGAGGGTCACGGCCAGGAAGCCCTTGGCCAGGTCGATGCGGGCCTGGCTCAGGGTCTCCAGGCGCTGGGCGGCCTGGAATATCAGGCGCTGGTGGGCCAGGTGCAGCCAGGCGATGGCCGCGCAGACCAGCACCGAGAGGCCCACCGCGGCCCACACGCCGATGCGGCCGTGCCGGGGGGACGGGGCCGCGGTCCGGGGGGCGGTCTCCGGCGGGGTCATGGCCGCAGCACCTCGCGGGTGGTGATGTCGCCGGGCAGGGCCTCGGGGGGGAAGCCGAAGCCTTCGAGCAGGGCGGGGTAGTCCGGACCGTGCACCAGGACGGCCTGGGCCCGGTTCCAGGCCGTCAGGAGCTGCCGGTCCTGGAGGCGGAAGGCGAAGCCGCCGTAGCCCAGGGCGCGGTCTCCCTCGGGCTGGGTGAAGGGCCGGGCCAGCTCGACGGCGGCGTCGGGGCGGCTGCGCACCATCCAGCCCAGGGTGGGCGCGCTCAGGGCCAAGCCGTCGGCCAGGCCGGTCTCCACGGCCGTCAGGCCGGTGCGGGCGTCGGGCACGTGGACCAGCCGCGCCTCGGGCAGCCCGGTCCGGCGCAGCATCTCCGCCTCCACCGAGCCGGAGAGCACGGCCGCCCGGGCTCCGGGCCGCGCCGCCAGGTCGGCGTAGGCGTGCAGGTCCAGGGGGTTGCCGAGACGCACCAGCAGGCCCTGCCCGGTCCGGAACACGGGCTCGGAAAAGGCCGCGCGCCGGGCCCGCTCCGGGGTGATGAACATGCCCGCGGCCACCACGTCCACGCGTCCCTGCTCCAGCTCGTCCAGCAGGGCGCCGAACTCGGCCACGCGCCACTGGATGCGCTCGATGCCGAGCCGGGCGACGACCGCCTTGGCCAGCTCCGGGGACTAGCCCGTGACCTGGCCGTCCGGGGCGATGAAGGCGTAGGGGGCCTCCACGGCGTAGCCCACGCGGACCACCCCGGCCGAGCGCAGCCGGTCCAGGGAGCGGTCCCCGGACATGCGCCGCGCGGCCAGCAGGATCGTCCCGGCCAGCACGACGGCCAGGATGATGACGGTATGACGGATGGTCCGACCCATGCCCCCATCTCCTTGGCCCGGGTCCATCGGACATCGCGGCGGCCTCGGGAGGGGCGGTCCCGGGGCGCGGCCGGACGGAATCTTAGTCCACTATATTCAATACGAGAAAGGGGGCGGGGCGTCAAACCGAAAAGCCGGATTTCCTGGACGGTTCCCCGCGGGCCGCGCCGGAGGGGCAGAGAGACGAAAGTCGTTAGTATCCGCGCTAAGGTGGTAGACAGCTCCAACGGCTAATGCCATTTTCCACTTGCGGACAGTGTTGCGGGGGGCATCCGTCAACGCCTGGTCGGCCCGAACGAAGGGGGACCATATGTTCCGCAACATGGGTATCGGGAAAAAGATCGGCCTTGGGTTCTGCGTGGTCCTGGTCCTGCTTTCGCTGACCGGGGCCATCGGCGGCTACGGCCTGCTGGGCAATTCGGCCTATTTCTCCGACTACGAGGAGCTCGCGGGCAACAACAACCGCATCGCCCGGGTCCGCGCCAATCTTCTTTCCCTGCAGCTTGATGTCCGGGAGTTCCTGACCACCGGCAGCCAGGCCAGCGTGGACGCCTACGCCGGCCACTGGGACATCCTCCAGCAGGTGGTGACCGAGGCCGGGGAGCGCATCACCACCCCGGAGACCGCGGCCGACGTGGGCCGCCTGCGCGAACTCCTGACCGGCTACGACCAGGGGTTCCGCCAGGTGGTGGAGATCCAGCGCGCCAACACCGAGAACGCCAAGGCCCTGTTCGCCAAGGGCGAGGCCATCGGCGAGCTCCTCAACCAGCTGGTCCAGTCCGCCTACGCGGACAACGTCATCCTGGCCGCCTACATGGGCGGCAAGGCCCTGGTCCTGGTGGAGAAGACCCGCCTGGCCATGCAGCGCTACCTCTACAGCAACGACGATCGCGAGTTCAAGGCCATCGAGGAGTACATCGTCTCCATCGAGGGCGTGCTGGACAACCTGGACCTGCGCCTGCGCGACAGCTCCCGCCGCGCCCTGAACAGCAAGGCCTTCGAC
>JBFWIY010000031.1:6419-12666 GCA_050255855.1 Desulfovibrionaceae bacterium | reverse complement strand
TGGCCGGGGCCCTGTTTCCGGACATCGACACCGACTCCAAGGGACAGACCCTGTTCTACATCCTGCTCCTGGCCCTGGACGGGCTGCTGCTCTGGCAGCGGCGCACGGCGGAGGCGGCCTGGCTCGGTCTGGCGGCCATGGTCCCGCCCCTGCTGCAACACCGGGGCTTCACCCACACCCTGTGGTGCCTGCTGCTGTGCACCGGCGCGCTGTTCCTGGCCCCGCAGTGGCTCGACCTCTGCTCGCAGGCTCAGGCCGTGCCCGTGGCCGCGGCCTTTGGCGCGGGCTACGCCTCCCATCTGCTCATGGACCATCTGTTCTAGCCCCGCAACGGGTCTGGAGACCGTCTAGAGACTCTCGACGGGGCGTTGCGCCCCGGCCGGGACGGCGGCCCTGTGGTTTTGGCGCGATTCGGCGCGATTCCGGGCGGTTCCGGCCGATCGGGCGGGGGCTTCGGGTCGGAGAAGACGGCGGGGGAAGGAGCGCGCCGCGTTGCCCCGGACGCGCGAACCGGGTAGAACCCCGGCATGGGGCCGACACGGACATCGGGATGGGGCGCGATCCGGGGCGCGGAGCGGCGTCGGCGGTTTCGCCCCGGGGCGCTCGCGGGGCGGGCGGTTTTTGTGGCGGTCCTCGTGCCGGTCCTCGTGGCGATCCTGTGGGGGCTGCTGGCCGCGGCCGCGCCGTCCCGGGCCCTGGCCGGGCCGCGGGATGCCGTTCCGGCCGTCCGGGCGGAGGCGGCCGCCCCGGATTTCGCCCCGACTTTGGCGGCCCTGCGCCGGGTCGTGGCGCGGCGCGACGTTGCGGGCCTGCTGGCCCTGGTGCACCCCGAGTTCCGGGTGGCGGGGCGTCCCATCTACGGTCTGCCCGGATTCCGCGAATATTGGCTCCAGTCCCCGGAGCGCGACGTCTGGACCTGCCTGGCCGAGGCCCTGCGCCAGGCCCCGCTGGCCCTGCCCGACGGCGGCCGCTGCCTCTGGGCCCCGTCCGCCGCGGCCCATCCCCGCACGCCCACGGATTTCGACACGGCCGTGCTGGCCGCCGAGGCCGGGCTGCGCGCCGGGCCCGGGGCCGAGGCCCCGGTGCTGGCCGTGCTGCCCGCAGGCGGGCTGCTGCGCTATGTCCCCCGGGAGCCGCCGCGCACGGCCGACGGCCGCGTCTGGCGGTGCATGGCGGCGGGCGGGACCCCGGGCCTGGACGCCGCCCCGGGCCAAGGGCGCGAGGGCTGGGTGGAGCAGGATCTGCTGCGCAGCCCCCTCACCCTGCGGTTCCATTTCGCCCTGCGCCAGGGCCGCTGGCTTCTGGACGGGTCCAACTCCGCACCGTAGCCGGGAAATCCTTGTCAGGAGCCGTTTTCTGGCTCGACATCAAGTAATGCTTTAAGGACAATACGGCGGCGTCATGCCCGGCCGGAGCCGGTTTGGAGCCGGATCAGGGTCGGGCTGGAGACCGGGCCGGGGATCGGGAGACGGCGGGCGGCGGGGCTTGGCGTGCGGCCGAATGGGCGGCCTGGCGTGCGGCCTGGCGTGAGCTTGGGCGCTGGGTCAGGAAAGGAGCCCGGCCACGCCCGCAGGCGCGGCCTCCGGCGTCGGGGCGTGGTCCCTGCGGCGGGCGGCAAGGTCGGCGGAGGTCGTGGGCTCGGGCCGGGGGCGCAGCCGGGGGATCAGGATTCCGCGTCGGCGTCCAGGGCCCGGAGAAAGGCCGGGAGGGTCCGGTCCAGGGCGTAGTTCTCCTGCACGCGGCGGCGGCCCGCCTCGCCCAGGCGGGCGCGTTCGGCCGGGTCGCGGGCCAGCCGGGCCAGGGCGTCGGCCAGGGCGGGCACGTCCCGCGGCGGGGCGAGCCGGCCGGTCTCGCCGTGCACCACCACCTCGGGGATGCTGGAGGTGTCGAAGGCCGCCACCGGGCGCCGGGCGGCCATGGCCTCCACCAGGGCGTAGCCGAAGCCCTCCCAGAGCGAGGGCAGGGCAAAAATATCGATGGACTCATAGAATCCTTTGAGATTCTGCATGAATCCGAGAAACTCCACGCGCCCCTTCAGGCCCAGCTCCCGGGTGCGCTCGCGCAGGGCGGCCTCGTCCGGGCCCGCGCCCGCCAGGAGCAGGCGCACGTCCAGGCCGTCGTCCGTCAGCTGGCGCACCGCCTCCAGGAGCAGGGCCTGGCCCTTCTGGGCCGTGAGCCGGGCGGCGTTGCCCACCAGCACCTCCCCGCCCCGGCGGCGCAGGGGGGAGTCCGGCGGCAGGGCCTCGGCCCCGGGCAGGGCGTCGAAGGCGGCCAGGTCGAAGCCGTTGGGCACCAGCCGGATGCGCGCCTCGTCGATGAGCTGCGGGTTGTGGGCCAGCACGCAGCGCTTGGTCTCCAGGGAGTTGACGATGAGCCGGTCCACCACGCGGCCGTAGAGCCAGCGGTTCAGGGCCGTGTCGCGCACGGGCACGGCGATGCCCCGGCGATAGACCACCTGGCCCACCCCGGCCCAGCGCGCGGCCGTCCCGGCGGCCTTGAGGTCCGCGGGCAGGGCGGCCACCACGGTGTCCGCCCCCATGCGCCGGAACAGGGCGCGCAGTCGCAACATGGCGAGCGGATTGAGAAAGCTCAGGTTGCCCAGGGCCACGGCGTGCAGGGTCAGGCCGGGCTCGGCCGCCACGCGGCGGGCCAGCTCGCCCTGGGCGTGGGCCACCACGTGCACGGCCCAGCCCTGGTCGCGGCAGTGCCGGGCGTGCTCCAGGTGGAACTTCTCCCCGCCGCCCCAGGGGCGGTTGGAGTCGACGAAGCAGACGACCCGGCGGGGCGCGGCGGCCGTGCTCACAGGTCCAGGGCCCGGGCGGCCAGCGCCGGGAGTTCGGTCAGGGACGAGGCCGTGAGGAAGCCCGCGCCGCGCAGGGCGTCGAGCTTGCCCTCCATGCTCGCCCCGGGCTCCAGGATGGCCCCGGCGTGGCCCAGGCGGCGGCCCGGAGGCGCGGTGCGCCCGGCCACGAAGGCCACCACCGGCTTGGGATAGCGGGTCTCGGTGACGAAGCGGGCCAGGTCCTCCTCGGCGCGGCCGCCGATCTCGCCCAGGACCACCACGGCCCGGGTGGGGGCGTGGTCGCGCAGCAGCTCGAAGGCCTCCACGAAGCCCAGGCCGATGAAGGGGTCGCCCCCGATGCCCAGGCAGAAGGACTGGCCCAGCCCGGCGGCGCTGAGGCGGGCGGCGCACTCGTAGGTCAGGGTGCCGCTGCGCGAGAGCACGGCCAGGGGGCCCGGGGTGAAGGGCGCGGGCGGCAGGATGCCGATCTTGAAGCGGCCGGGGACCATGAGCCCCGGGGTGTTGGGCCCCACCAGCCGGGCCCCCAGCTCCCGCACCCGGGGCAGCACGGCCAGCATGTCCTGCTGGCGGATGCCCTCGGTGATGCACACGATCCAGCGCACCCCGGCCTCGGCGGCCTCCAGGATGGCGTCCGGGGCCAGGCGCGGGGGCACGAAGATGATGGACACGTCCACGCGTCGTCCGGCGCAGGCCTGGCGCACCGTGTCGTAGACCGGCACGCCGTCCATTTCCTGTCCGCCCTTGAAGGGGGTGACGCCCGCCACCACGTTGGCCCCGCAGGCGCGCATCAGCCCGGCGTGGTGGCGGCCCTCCTTGCCGGTGACGCCCTGGACCAGCACGGCCGGGCCGCGCGGGTCGTCCAGGTTCAGCTCCCGGGCCAGGGCGCAGCCGGGCCCGGCGCAGAGCGCCGCCGGGGGCCGAGGTGTGGCGGGCCGCTCCGCGGGCAGGGTGAAGGGGCTGGCCGGGGCGTCGGCGGGCTTGAGGCCGTGCAGGATCTCCACGGCCTCGGCCATGCTCCGGGCCAGGTGGATGTCGGGCTGGCGCAGGCCGGTGAGCACGGCCCGGCCCGCCTCGGCGCTGTTGCCCGAGAGGCGCGCCACGATGGGCTTGCGCGGGGCCTTGCCGTCCAGGGCCTCGCGCATGGCCAGGGCCACCTTTTCGCAGGAGAGGATCCCGCCGAAGAGGTTCAGGAAGATGAGGCGCACCCGGGGGTGGGCGAAGAGCAGCTGGAAGGCCGTGCGCATGCGCGCCGCGTCGGCTCCGCCGCCCAGGTCCAGGAAGTTGGCCGCGGGCAGGTCGGAAAAGTTGAGCAGGTCCATGGTGGCCATGGCCAGGCCCGCGCCGTTGACCATGATGCCCACGAAGCCGTTCAGGTCCACGTAGGAGAGCCCGGCGGCGCGGGCGATGTTCTCCTCGTCCGGAAAGTGGGCGGGCTCCAGGAAGCGGCCCAGGTCCGGGTTCAGGTCCAGGGCGTTGTCGTCCACCTCCACCTTGGCGTCCAGGGCCAGCAGGCGGCCGTCCGTGGTGAGCACCAGGGGGTTGATCTCGGCCAGC
Source organism: Desulfovibrionaceae bacterium (assembly GCA_050255855.1). Lineage (GTDB taxonomy): Bacteria > Desulfobacterota > Desulfovibrionia > Desulfovibrionales > Desulfovibrionaceae. The sequence goes on along the minus strand of JBFWIY010000031.1, from coordinate 8,309 downwards.
AGGAGCTGGGCCTCGGTGACGGCCCGCCACAGGGCCTCCAGCAGGCCCTGGAACTCCCCGGCCAGGGCCTTGGGCAGGCCCAGGTGGAAGAGGGCCTCGCGCAGCTGGTGGGGCCGGGGTCCGTCGGGCAGGGGCACGTCCAGGGTGAGCAGGTTTTCCGCGCCCAGGCCCTCGATCTCCATGCCGCCCTCGCGGCCCGCGGTGAGCACCACGGAGCGGCGCGAGCGGGACACGGCGAAGCTTAGGTAGAACTCGCGCTCGATGTTCGCTCCCGGCTCCAGGCGCAGGTAGGGGGCGCGGTGGCCCCGGATGGGCAGGTCCAGGACCTGCCGGGCCACGCCGGGCAGGTCGGCCAGGGTGTCCACCCGGCGGATGCCGCCGGCCTTGCCCCGGCCGCCGGTCAGGACCTGGGCCTTGACGAACCAGGGGGTGGAGAAGGGGGGCTGGGCCGAGGTCAGATCGCCGGGCCAGAGGGCCATGCCCTTGGGCACGGGGACGCCGAATTCGGAGAGCAGGTCTTTGCTGTGGTGTTCGTCGAGCAGCATGTGGGGATGGGGGGTTGGGTGTGGTGATGGAACCCGGGAACTGTAAGCGCTTTGGCGGGATATTTCAACGTCCCGCGCGGCGCGTCCCTTGAAGAGCGGGGACAAATGCCCTAGAATCGGCAGCAGGAGGCCGGACGTCAGCGTCCGGATGCCCATGGCCGACTTCGACCGCATGGCCGAGGGCCTCAAGATGGAAGTCCTCTCGGAGATGGCCGGGACCTATTTCGGGGCCCGCTCCGCTCTGGACGCCGAATTCGAGGAGTTCGACCGCCTCACGGACAAGCTGGGCATGGTGGCCCGGCGCGTGGTGGAGCGGGCCGGACTGCTCCACGCCCTGTTGCTCGGTTCGCGCGGGGCCCCGGGGTTCTACGCCGCCCTGGGGGTGGACCCGGCGGCCATCTCCATCTCCCTGGACAAGGGGCCCGCGGCCCAGGCCCGGCTGCCCTTCGCCTTCACGGCGCGCGGCCGCTGGCTGAAGCTGGTGCGCCGCAGCTACGAGCGCTTCCAGGACCGCGCCGACGAATACCTGCACGGCCGGGCCATGCCCGACCCCCATGAGCCCCGGCGCAAGCTCATGTCCATCTCCTTCGTCCGGCTCAAAGCCATGGCCGAGGACATCAACCACCGGGTGGCCCACGTCAACACCGAGTTGCCCCTGTCCACGGCCCTCAACTACGCCAAGAATCTGGATGTGGCCGCCGCGGAGCGGGAAGGGCTCCTGGGCGCCAGCGCCGGCATCAACCAGGACGACCACCAGGACTTCACTCCCATCGACTTCGACGGCCTGACCCTGCCGCGCCTGCCCGACCTGCCCCGGCCGGACCGGGTCTGGCCGCACGTCAAGCCGTGGCTCAAGGGGTTCTGGCGGGAGCACCGGACGGAGCTGGCCGCGCTGCTGGCGACCCTGCAGGCGGGCAAGTCCCTGCGGTCCATGCCGGGCGCCTCGGACGAGTCCGCCGCGGCCCGGGCCGTGGGACAGGCCGAGGCCCGGGCCGAGCGCCGGACCGGGCGGTAGTCCCGGCCGGGTTGCGGCCGGGGAGGGCGGAAACTTCGGAATGACGCCGGGGCCTGGCGGGGCCGCGCCCCGGGGGCCGCGCCCCGGGGGCCGGGCCTCAGCCCTGGCCCAAACCGGCGGTGAGCCGCTCCACCAGGGTCTGGCGGACCTCCTCGGCCTGCCGGTGGTCGATCTGGCAGGTGCCCACGGTGCGGTGCCCGCCCCCCCCGAATTCCAGCATCAGCTTGCCCACGTCCACGCCGCAGGAGCGGTTCAGGATGCTGTGGCCCACGGTGAAGACCACGTTCTGCCGCCGGAAGCCCCAGATGATCTGGAGGCTGACGTTGCACT
>JBFWIY010000031.1:0-6319 GCA_050255855.1 Desulfovibrionaceae bacterium | reverse complement strand
CCCCCGAATTCCAGCATCAGCTTGCCCACGTCCACGCCGCAGGAGCGGTTCAGGATGCTGTGGCCCACGGTGAAGACCACGTTCTGCCGCCGGAAGCCCCAGATGATCTGGAGGCTGACGTTGCACTCCGGGAACATGGTGTAGACCAGGAAGCGGTTGCCCGAATAGATGACGTCCTGGTGCCGGAGGTCCACCACCACCAGGTTCTTCACCCGGGTGGTGCGCTTGGTCAGCATCTGGCGGAAGCGCTCGTTCTGGTCCTGGTAGCGGCGGGCGCGCTCCTGCACGTCGGGCAGGGTCAGGATCTCCTCGGCGCTCATGGTCCGACAGTGCTCGATCATGTCCAGCATGAGCTGGTAGTTGGAGATGCGGTAGTCGCGGAAGCGGCCCAGGCCGGTGCGCGGGTCCATGAGGTAGCCGAGCAGGATCCAGGCGGGCGGGTCGAGGATCTCCTCGGCGGTGAGGTTGGCGCTGTCCACCTTGTCCACGGCCTCCATCATGGGGCGCAGGCGCACGTCGAAGTGGTCGTCCCCGCCGTAGTACTCCCAGATGACCCGGGCGCAGCTGGGCGCGGGCTTGGACAGGCCCTCGAACTGCTGGCGGCCCTTGAGCCGGTCGAACTCGCTGGTATGGTGGTCGAACCACAGCCCCGCGCCCGGGACGTAGGGGACGTTGGCCAGGATGTCGTTGGGGCCCACCTCCACCTTGCCGTCCTGCAGGTCCTTGGGGTGGGCGAAGAGAAAGTCGTCAATGAGGCCGAGCTCTTTGAGCAGGACGGCGCAGGCCAGGCCGTCGAAGTCCGAACGGGTCACGAGTCGCATGGTGGTCCCCCCCTCATGGTTGTGCCCGCCGGGACCGGGGCGTTTGGTCCGACGGGCAGTGCCCAACTCCCTCTATGCACTACCCATAGCGCGGTCATCTGTCAAAGCGGAAGGCGGCGGTCCCGGGCCAGGCCCTCGGCCCGGAGGCGGCGGAGCTTCTCCCCGGACAGCGGTCCGTCGTCGCAGTCCTCCGCGGGCAGGTGCATGGCCAGGATGCGCTCCAGGTCGGCCCGGGCCTCGGGCCAGTGGTCCGCGCCCTTGTCCGCCAGCACCACGGCGAAGAGCTCGCGGGCCAGGTCCGCGGCGGCCAGCCGGGTCAGCAGGTCCACCCGGGTGCCCGGGCGGAGCTGGTCGTAGTCGCCGGCGAGCATGTGCAGCTCGGCCGCCAGGCAGCCGGCCAGGGTGTAGCGATTGGTGAGCCGCAGCCGCCGGGCGGCCAGCCGGGCCGGCTCCACCCCGCGGGCCGCATGGCCGTGGTGCGCGGGCCACTGGTCCCCCGGGGTGGTGGTCTTGCCCAGGTCGTGGCACAGGCCCATCCAGCGCGTCAGGGGGTCCGGGGGCAGGCGGTCCAGCACGGCGCAGGTGTGCTCGAAGACCGTATCGCCGCCGTGGCGGCCCGGCCCGGCCGGGACCACGCGGGCGGAGTCCAGCTCGGGCAGCCAGGGGTCCAGGCAGTCGGTGCGGGCCAGCAGCCGCAGGAAGGCCGAGGGGAGCGGGGCGGCCAGGGCCTTGACCGCCTCCTGGCCCACGCGCTCCGGGGCCAGGTCGCTCAGGGCCTGGCTGTGGGCCAGGGCGGACATCTGGGCCAGCAGGTCCGGGTGCGGGGTGAACCCGGGCAGCACGGCCGCGAACCGCGCCGCGCGGTAGACGCGCACCGGGTCGTCGGCCAGGGCCGTGGGCGAGGCCGGGCGCAGCACGCGGTCCCGCAGGTCCTCCAGGGCTTGGGGATGGCAGTAGAGCTCGCCGTCCTCGTCCAGGGCCAGGGCGTTGACGGTCAGGTCCCGGCCCGCCAGGTCGCGCTCCAGGTCCGCGGCGCGCAGAAAGGCGTACTCGTCCCCCCCGGCGATCCAGACCGGAAACTGCCGCCCCACCCGGCGCGCCCCGGGGAAGCGCCGCAGGAACTCGGCCTCGTCGGCGTCCAGGACGAGAAAGTCCTTGTCGGCCATCGGTTGTCCGAGTAGAAGGTTCCGCACGGCGCCGCCGGCCAGAAAAATTCTCATGCTTCCCATGTAGCACGATTTCCGGCGGCGTCCAAGGGGGGACATGCGTTCCGGCATCGTGCTGGCGGGCGACCCGGCTTCGTCCCGCTCCCACCGACTGCTTCACGACATGGGCCTGGCCCATCCGGCCTGGGCCGCCGACTTGGCGCGCCTGGGCCCCTTCGCCGCACCCGAACGCCCGCCCCATCCCGCCCTGACCGCCCGCCCCTGCCTGGCGGGCGCGCCCCAGATCGCCCCGCCCGTGCTGGCGGTGCTCGATACCGACTCCACCATGGACGAATGCTGGGCCCTGCTGGCCGCCGAAGGATCGGCGGAGCCGGGCGACCGGCTGCCGGACTTCACCGCCGTGCTGGCCGTGCGCCAGCGGGCCGGACGCGGCCAGCTGCGCCGCCCCTGGACCTCCCCGGCCGGGAACCTCCACGTCTCCTTCCTGTGGCCCACGACCCCCCCGGGCCCGGACCCGGGGTGGGACCGGCTGCTGCCCCTGGCGGCCGGGTGGATCGTGCTGCGCGCCCTGGAGGCTGTGGCGGGCCCGGAGGCCGGGCTGGCCATCAAGTGGCCCAACGACCTGGTGGCCCGGGACCGCAAGGTGGGCGGCATGCTGCTGGAGGAGAAGGGCGGCCGGTTGGTGCTGGGCCTGGGCGTGAACTTGGTCGGGGCTCCGGACCGCGCGGCCATGCGTCGCGACGCCGCCCTGGAGGCCGGGATCCTGGCCCTGCCCGCGGACGCTCCGGGGCCCTTGGGTCTCTGGTCAATGCTTGTAAAATTCCTGCAAAACGAGTATGTCTTGCTATCGCAAGCCACCCCCGCCGCCTTACTTTCTTTGATTTCCCGCCGCCTTCTATGGCTGGGGAAGAGGGTGACCTACCACGATGCCGGTCAGGAGGCGTTCGACGCGACGATCATCGGGCTTTCCCCGGACGGTGGGCTCATGATCTCGTGCGGGGGAACGGTGCGAACCGTGTACACCGGCGGCATTCTGCCCGCGTGAGGGCCGGGATGCGCCACAACCCTACCATCTTGCGGAAGGAGCCATGAAGCCCAAGACCTTTCAGGAAGTTCTCGACGCCATGAGCGGAAAGCCCATCCTGGTGGCCAACCGCGGCATCCCGGCCCGGCGCATCTGCCGGACCATCTCCGAGATGAGCGAGGCCATCAGCGTCATGACGGCCACGGACGTGGACAAGACCTCTCCGGCCACCTCCGGCGCCAACGAACTCATGCTATTGGGCGAGGACTCGCGGGCCTATCTGGACCTCGACCTCATCGTCAAGAAGGCCAAGGACCGGGGCATCATCGCCATCCACCCCGGCTGGGGCTTCGCCGCCGAGGACGATTCCTTCCCCGAGCGCTGCGAAAAGGCCGGCATCATCTTCATCGGCCCGCCGCAGAAGGCCATGCACACCCTGGGCAACAAGGTGGCCGTGCGCAAGCTGGCCATGGAGTTGGGCGTGCCCGTGGTCCCGGGCAGCGAGGGCGCGGTGGACATCCCCGAGGCCCACAAGCTGGCCAAGGCCATCGGCCTGCCCATCATGCTCAAGGCCGAGGGCGGCGGCGGCGGACGCGGCATCTACGAGGTCTTCGACGAGGAGCAGCTGAAGAGCGCCTTTGAAAAGGCCTCCGCCCTGGCCCAGGCCAGCTTCGGCAATCCCCGCCTCTACGTCGAAAAGCTCCTCACCTCCGTCCGGCACATCGAAATCCAGGTCATTGCCGACCAGCACGGCAACGTCTTCTGCTTTGACGAGCGCGACTGCACCGTGCAGCGCAACCACCAGAAGCTCATCGAGATCACCCCGTCCCCCTGGCCCAAGTTCACCCCCGAGCTGCGCGAGCGGCTCAAGGAGTACTCCCGCCAGCTGGTCAAGGCCGTGGGCTACTACTCCGTGTGCACGGTGGAGTTCCTGGTGGACCAGGACGGCACGCCCTACCTCATCGAGGTCAACACCCGGCTCCAGGTGGAGCACGGCATCACCGAATGCCGCTACGGCGTCGACCTGGTGGAGGAGCAGATCGCCATCGCCTTCGGCTCCGAGCTGCGCTTCAACGAGCAGAACACCAAGCCCTTCCAGCACGCCCTCCAGGTGCGCATCAACTTCGAGAACCCGCAGGCCGACTTTTCGCCCAACGCGGGGCGCATCGAGCGCTACTTCTCCCCGGGCGGCCAGGGCGTGCGCCTGGACTCCTGCATCGGTGAGGGCTACACCTTCCCCTCCCAGTACGACTCCGCCGCGGCCCTGCTCATCACCTACGGCCGCAGCTGGGAAAAGACCGTGCTGCTCATGCGCCGGGCCCTGCGCGAGTACGTCATCGGCGGCGTGAAGACCACCATTCCCTTCCACCGCCAGGTCCTCAAGCACCCGGACTTCGTCACCGGCAACTACGACACCAACTTCGTGCGCCGGAACAAGAAGGACCTGCTCTCCTACTGGGAGGAGAGCCGCGACTCCTTCAAGCTCTGCAAGCTCATCGCCGAGATCTCGGCCCGGGGCTACAACCCCTTCGTGCAGCTCGGCAAGTACCGCGGCCGCGAGGACAAGCGCGTGGGCCGCTTCCACTTCGTGCGGCCGCCCCAGGTGGACTCCGGGTTCACCCCGCGCTTCACCCGCGGCATGGACCGCGACGCCATCCTGGACTGCCTGCGCGAGGACCGCGCGGCCGGGAAGGTGCACTTCACCGACACCACCACCCGCGACATCACGCAGAGCAACTCCGGCAACCGCTTCCGCCTGGCCGAGGACCGGCTGGTGGGGCCGTACCTGGACAAGTGCGGGTTCTTCTCCCTGGAGAACGGCGGCGGGGCCCACTTCCACGTGGCCATGCTGGCCAACATGACCTATCCCTTCACCGAGGCGGCCGAGTGGAACCGCTTCGCCCCGCGCACGCTCAAGCAGATCCTCATCCGCTCCACCAACGTGCTCGGGTACAAGCCCCAGCCCAAGAACCTCATGCGCCTCACCGGCGAGATGATCTGCGAGCACTACGAGATCATCCGCTGCTTCGACTTCCTCAACCACATCGAGAACATGCGGCCCTTCGCCGAGGTGGCCATGGCCTCGAAGAAGAACATCTTCGAGCCCGCCCTCTCCATGTCCTGGGCCCCGGGCTTCGACGTGGAGCACTACCTCGGCGTCACCGAGGACATCCTCAAGCTCTGCGCCGACGTGGCCGGGGTGAGCAAGTCCCAGGTCCAGCGCATGATCATCCTGGGCATGAAGGACATGGCCGGGGTCTGCCCGCCGCGCTTCATGCGCGAGCTGGTCACCGCGCTGCGCAAGCGCTACCCCGAGCTGGTGCTGCACTACCACCGCCACTACACCGACGGCCTGTTCGTGCCCTCCTGCGGCGCGGCGGCCGACGCCGGGGCCCACATCCTGGACGTGGCCATCGGCGCGGCCGTGCGCTGGTACGGCCAGGGCGAGGTGCTCTCCACCGCCTCCTACCTGGAGGGCGAGCTGGGGCTCAAGACCAGCATCGACCGGGAGATGATCCGCGCCACGGGCTTCGTGCTCAAGCAGATCATGCCCTATTACGACCGCTACACCGCCCCGTACTTCCAGGGCATCGACCACGACGTGGTGGACCACGGCATGCCCGGCGGCGCCACGTCCAGCTCCCAGGAAGGGGCCATGAAGCAGGGGTACATCCACCTGCTGCCCTACATGCTCAAGTTCCTGGCGGGCACCCGCAAGATCGTGCGCTACCACGACGTGACCCCCGGCTCCCAGATCACCTGGAACACGGCCTTCCTGGGCGTCTCCGGGGCCTTCAAGCGCGGCGGCGAGCGCGAGGTCCGGCGGCTTCTGAACGTGCTGGAGATCGTCAACACCGTGCCCGAGGCCGAACTCACCGACCTGGAGCGCAAGGCCCGGCTCGATCTCTACGTGGACTGCAACGACGCCTTCCGCGACCTGCTGCGCGGCAAGTTCGGCAAGCTGCCCCTGGGCTGGCCCGCGGACTGGGTCTACGAGTCCGCCTTCGGCCTGGAGTGGGAAAAGGCCGTGGCCGAGCGCACCGAGCGTTCGCCCCTGGAGAGCCTGCCCGACGTGGACATCGACGCCGAGCGCCGCGCCCTGCAGCAGGACCTGGGCCGCGAGGCCACCCGGGAAGAGCTCATCATGTACCTGAACCACCCGGCCGACGCCCTGAAGACCATCCGCTTCCACATGCAGAACGGGAATCCCAACAACATGCCCGTGGACGTGTGGTTCGAGGGCCTGCAGCGCGGCGAGGAGGTCAACTTCCTGGGCAACTGCGGCAAGCCGCACACCTTCAAGCTCC
>JBFWIY010000030.1:0-12688 GCA_050255855.1 Desulfovibrionaceae bacterium | reverse complement strand
ACGGTTGTGGTAGGCGTCCAGAAGCTCCCCGGACAGGCGGCCGGTCATGCCCTTTTCCCCGCGGGAGCGGGAATAGGTGATGAGCCAGCGGATGGCCAGGGCGAACTGGCGGTCCGGGCGGACCTCCATGGGCACCTGGTACGTGGCGCCGCCGACACGGCGGCTCTTGACCTCCACATGCGGCTTGACGTTGTCCACCGCTTTCTCGAAGGCCTTGATGGGGTCTTCGCTGGTCTGCTGGGCCAGATTTTCGAGGGCGTGATAGAACACGTTCTCGGCCACGGATTTCTTGCCGCGCATCATGAGCCGGTTGATGAACCGGGTCACGAGGCGACTGCCGTACAGGGGATCGGGCAGGATGGGCCGCTTGGCCACGGGTCCTTTGCGAGGCATGGTGCGAAACTCCTTGAACCTTGGTGATGGCGCGATGCGCCCTTGTCCTACTTGGGACGCTTGGCGCCGTACTTGGAACGGCCGCGGCGACGGTCGCCCACGCCGGCGGTGTCCAGGGTGCCGCGGATGATGTGATAGCGCACGCCGGGAAGGTCCTTGACGCGGCCGCCGCGGATGAGCACCACGGAGTGCTCCTGCAGGTTGTGGCCCTCGCCGGGGATGTAGGCCGTCACCTCGATGCCGTTGGTCAACCGCACACGGGCGACCTTGCGCAACGCGGAGTTCGGCTTCTTGGGCGTGGTCGTGTACACGCGGGTGCAGACGCCCCGACGCTGCGGACACTCCAGCAGGGCGGGGGTCTTTTTCCGCTTGGCCACGGCCTTGCGCTCTTTGCGGATCAACTGGTTGATGGTGGGCATGATTCCTCCAACAAAAAATACGGTTCGCTCAACTCGGGCAAAGAGGAGAGCATCTATTCCGAAACACCACCCCTTGTCAAGGGCAGGACCCTCCATTTGCCCTGGAGCATCCCGACCCCGAGAAGGGAAAACGGGAGAGGCCCTGCGGCCTCCCCCGGCTTGCCGTCTCCGTCCGCCGCCCTAACCGTCGATAAGCAGCGGGTCTTCTTCCAGTTCCTCCAGGAACTTATCCGGCCGTTCCGGCTGGTCCGGCACGGAGATCTCCGACTCCGAATACCGCCGGTAGCCGGTGCCCGCGGGCACCAGACGGCCGACGATGACGTTTTCCTTCAGGCCGCGCAGGGAATCGGACTTGCCCTGCAACGCCGCCTCGGTGAGCACCTTGGTGGTCTCCTGGAAGCTGGCCGCGGAGATGAAGGAGTCCGTGGACAGGGAGGCCTGGGTGATGCCCAGCACCAGGGTCTCGGCCGTGGCGGGCTTGCCGCCCTCGGCCAGGATGCGCGAGTTCTCGTCGGTGAAGCGGGACTTGTCCACCTGCTCGCCGATGAGGAACGTGGTGTCGCCCGGGTCGAGGATGCTCACCTTCTTGAGCATCTGGCGGACGATGACCTCGATGTGCTTGTCGTTGATGTTCACGCCCTGGAACCGATAGACGTCCTGGATCTCCTCCACGAGGTAGCGGGCCAGGTACTTCTCGCCCTTGATCTTCAGGATGTCGTGCAGTTCGGGGTAGCCTTCCGTGAGCAGGTCGCCGGCCTCCACGAAGTCGGATTCCTGCACGGTGATGTGCTTGCCCTTGGGGATGAGGTATTCCTTCACGTCGCCCGTCTCCGGGGTGACGAGGATCTTGCGCTTGCCCTTGGTCTCGGGCCCGAAGCTCACCACGCCGTCGATCTCGCTCACCACGGCCTGGTCCTTGGGCTTGCGCACCTCGAAGAGCTCGGCCACGCGCGGCAGACCGCCGACGATGTCCTTGGTCTTGGAGGTCTCACGCGGCTTGCGGGCGATGATGTCGCCGGCGGCGATCTCGTCGCCGTCCTTGACCATCAGGATGGCCCCCACGGGCATGGGGAACACCGCCTGGCTGGAGGAGCCGGGCCGGATGATGGCCTCGCCCCCGGCCCCGACGATGGAGATGGAGGGCCGGAAGTTGGTGGTCCGGTATTCCATGATGGTGAACGTGGCCCGCTGGGTCAGTTCGTCCACCTTGTCCTGATAGGTCTTGCCTTCGATGATGTCGCTGAAGACCACGTGGCCGGACACGTCGGAGATGAAGGGCTCGTTGAAGGGATCCCACTCGGCCAGGACCTGGCCCTTCTTGATCTCCTGCCCCTCGTCCACCATGAGGCGCGCGCCCGAGGGCAGCACGTACTTCTCGCGCTCGCGGCCCTGGGCGTCCACCACGCCCACCTGACAGCTCTTGCCCATGACCATCTTCTGGCCGGTGCTGTTGGCGACCGTGCGCATGCGGGAGAAGCTGATCTTGCCGTTGTGCTGGGCCTCGATGCTCGACTGCTCCACTTCCTTGGACGCGGTGCCGCCGATGTGGAAGGTGCGCATGGTGAGCTGGGTGCCGGGCTCGCCGATGGACTGCGCCGCGATGATGCCCACGGTCTCGCCCACGTTGACCAGGTGCCCGCGCGCCAGGTCGCGGCCGTAGCACATGGAGCACACGCCGTAGGGCGACTTGCAGGTCAGGGCCGAGCGGATGGTCATGCTGTTGACCCCGGCCTTGTCGATCTTGTCGGCGTAGTACTCGTCGATGATGGTGTTGGGCGGGACGATCTCCTCGCCGGTCTCCTCGTCGTACACCGGGAACATGCTGGCCCGGCCGAGGACGCGTTCGCTCAGGCGCTGCTTGATCTCGCCGCCCTTGATGTAGTGCCCGAGCTCCAGGCCGTCGGCGGTGCCGCAGTCCAGCTCGGTGACGGTGACGTCCTGCACCACGTCCACCAGGCGGCGGGTCAGGTAGCCGGAGTTGGCGGTCTTCAGCGCCGTGTCCGCGAGGCCCTTGCGGGCGCCGTGGGTGGAGTTGAAGTACTGCAGAACCGTGAGGCCTTCGCGGAAGTTGGCGGTGATGGGGGTCTCGATGATCTCGCCCGAAGGCTTGGCCATGAGGCCGCGCATGCCCGCCAGCTGGCGCATCTGGTCCTGGTTGCCTCGGGCGCCGGAGTTGGCCATCATGAAGATGGGGTTGAAGCTGGAGTTGGCCTCCACCTTGCCGGTGACCGGGTCCTCGATGAGGTCGCGGCTGATCTCGCGCATCATCTCCTGGGAGATCTGCTCCGTGGTGCGCGTCCAGATGTCGACGACCTTGTTGTATTTCTCCGTGCGGGTGATGATGCCGCCGCGGTACTCGTTCTCGACGCTGCTCACCTGCTCGTTGGCGGTATCCAGCAGCTTGGCCTTGCTGGACGGGATGGACATGTCCTTCAGGCCGATGGTGATGCCGGCGCGGGTGGCGTACTCGTAGCCCAGGTTCTTGATCCGGTCGCAGAGGATGACCGTGCCCTTGGTGCCGGCCTGACGATAGGCCGTGGCCACCAGGCGGCCGATGTTCTTCTTGTTGAGCACGCAGTTGACGGACTCGAAGTCCATCTCCGGGGGCAGCAGCTCGCCCACCAGCACGCGGCCCGCCGTGGTCTCGATGAGCTGGCTATTGATGCGCACCTTGATGCGCGCCTGCAGGCCGAGCACCCCGGCGTCGTAGGCCGCGATGACCTCCCAGGGGCCGGAGAAGGTCATGCCCTCGCCCTTCTCGAAGCTGCGCTCCACCGTGAGGTAGTACAGCCCGAGCACGATGTCCTGGGACGGGTTGATGATGGGGCCGCCGTTGGAGGGCGACAGGATGTTGTTGGTGCTCATCATGAGCACGCGGCACTCCACCTGGGCCTCCACGGACAGGGGCACGTGCACGGCCATCTGGTCGCCGTCGAAGTCGGCGTTGTAGGCCGAGCAGACCAGCGGGTGCAGCTGGATGGCCTTGCCCTCGACCAGGAGCGGCTCGAAGGCCTGGATGCCCAGGCGGTGCAGGGTCGGGGCGCGGTTGAGCATGATGGGATACTCGCGGACCACGTCTTCCAGGATGTCCCAGACCACGAGGTCCTCGCGCTCCACCATCTTCTTGGCGCTCTTGATGGTGCTGGCCAGCTCGCGCCGCTCCAGCTCCGAATAGATGAAGGGCTTGAACAGCTCCAGGGCCATCTTCTTGGGCAGGCCGCACTGGTGCAGCTTGAGCTTGGGGCCCACCACGATGACCGAACGGCCCGAGTAGTCCACGCGCTTGCCCAGCAGGTTCTGGCGGAATCGGCCCTGCTTGCCCTTGATCATGTCGGACAGGGACTTGAGCGGGCGGCCGTTGGTGCCGGTGATGGCCCGGCCGCGGCGGCCGTTGTCGAAGAGCGCGTCCACGCTCTCCTGGAGCATCCGCTTCTCGTTGCGGATGATGATCTCGGGCGCGCCGAGCTCCAGCAGGCGTTTCAGGCGGTTGTTGCGGTTGATGACCCGGCGGTAGAGGTCGTTGAGGTCGCTCGTGGCGAACCGGCCGCCGTCCAGGGGCACCAGGGGGCGCAGCTCGGGCGGAATGACCGGAATGACCTCCATGATCATCCACTCCGGCTTGTTGCCGGACTCCAGGAAGGCCTCCACGATCTTCAGCCGCTTGGTGATCTTCTTCTTCTTGGTCTGGGACCGGGTGGCCTGGGACTCCTCGCGCAGCTCGTGGCGCAGGGTCTCCAGGTCGATGGCCTCCAGAAGCTTGCGGATGGTCTCCGCGCCCATGCCCACCTCGCAGGCCGTCTCGCCGAAGTGGTCGATGACCTGGAGGTACTGGTCCTCGGAGATGATCTGCATGCGCTTGAGCGGGGTGTCGCCCGGGTCGAGCACGATGTAGGAATCGAAATAGAGCACCTTCTCCAGGTCGGCCATGGTGATGTCCAGCAGGGTGCCGATCTTGGAGGGCAGGGTCTTCAAAAACCAGATGTGGGCCACCGGGGCGGCCAGCTCGATGTGGCCCATGCGCTCGCGGCGCACCTTGGAGGCGATGACCTCGACGCCGCACTTCTCACACACGATGCCGCGGTGCTTCATGCGCTTGTACTTGCCGCAGTTGCACTCGTAGTCCTTCACCGGGCCGAAGATCTTGGCGCAGAACAGGCCGTCCCGTTCCGGCTTGAAGGTGCGGTAGTTGATGGTCTCCGGCTTTTTGACCTCGCCGTAGCTCCACTCGCGGATCTTCTCCGGCGAAGCGATGGAGATCTGGATCGACTTCAGGCTCCGGCCGGCCGCAGCGGCGCCCGGCGTACCGCGCAAACTGAAGAGATCGTCCAACGTCATGGCTGCCTCGTGAAGTTGTATCGTTACGCTCATGCCCGGCCGCCGCGCGCGGCGGCCGGGCGATTCGCCAGTCTCGGGGTCCGGAGGGCGCATCCCCTCCGGCCCTCCCCTTCCCTCGGCCTAGGAGGCCAGGAAGGGTTGGGGCTTGGCCGGGGCGGGACGCTTGCGCTCCTCCCAGTCCAGATTCACGTCCAGGCCCAGGCTCATGAGCTCCTTGACCAGGACGTTGAAGGACTCGGGCAGGCCCGCCTCCAGGAAGTTGTCGCCCTTGACGATCTTCTCGTACATCTTGACACGGCCCTGCACGTCGTCGCTCTTGACCGTGAGGAACTCCTGCAGCAGGTAGGCGGCGCCGTAGGCCTCCAGGGCCCAGACCTCCATCTCGCCCAGACGCTGGCCGCCGAACTGGGCCTTGCCGCCCAGGGGCTGCTGCGTGACCAGGGAGTATGGGCCCGTGCTCCGGGCGTGGATCTTCTCGTCCACCAGGTGGTGCAGCTTGAGCATGTACATGATGCCCGTGGTGACGCGGCTCTGGAAGGGCTCGCCGGTGCGGCCGTCGAAGAGCACGATCTTGCCGTCGTCCGGCAGGCCGGCGCGGTTGAGCCAGCCCCAGATCTCGGACTCCTCGGCCCCGTCGAACACCGGGGTCTTGGTGACGATGCCGCGCTCCTTGCTCACCCGGCGCAGGGCCTGCTTGAGCTCGTCGTCGCTGGCGGCGTCCACCAGGCCGACGACCTTCTCGCCGTAGATGTCCTTGACCTGCTCGCGCAGGGCCTTCATGGGCTCGCCGGACTCCAGCAGGGCGTTGATCTGCTTGCCCAGCTCGTGGGCGGCCCAGCCCAGGTGCGTCTCCATGATCTGCCCGATGTTCATTCGGGAGGGCACGCCGAGGGGGTTGAGCACGATGTCCATGGGGGTGCCGTCGGAGAAGAAGGGCATGTCCTCCTCGGGCAGGATGCAGGACACGACGCCCTTGTTGCCGTGGCGTCCGGCCATCTTGTCGCCCACGGAGAGCTTGCGCTTCACGGCCACGTAGACCTTGACCATCTTGATGACGCCCGGGGGCAGGTCGTCGCCTTCGGTGACCTTCTCGCGCTTGGAGTCGTAGAGGGCCTTGATGAAGCGGACCTGGCGGTCGTAGTCGGCGAGCAGCTCGCGCACGCTATCGTTGGCCGAGGCGTCCTTGAAGACGCCGGCCAGCTTCTTGAGCGGGACCTCGGCCAGGGCCGCGGCGGAGAGGGCCTTGCCGCCCTCGGCCAGCACGCTGCCCTTCTTCTTGCCGGGCAGGTCGGCGGCCAGGGGCGCGTCGCCCACGGCGGCCAGCACGCGCTGCTTGGTGGAGTCGGTGAGGGCGGCGATGTGCTTGCCCTCCTTGAGGTCGAACTTGGAGAGCTCGAACTGCTCGATGAGCTTGGTGCGCTCGTCCTTCTCGCCGCTGCGGCGGTTGAAGACCTTGACGTCGACGATGGTGCCCTCGATCCCCGGCGGTACCTTGAGGGAGGTGTTCTTCACGTCGCGCGCCTTGTCGCCGAAGATGGCCCGCAGGAGTTTCTCCTCGGGGGTGAGCTGGGTCTCGCCCTTGGGGGTGATCTTGCCCACCAGGATGTCGTCGGCCTTGACCTTGGCGCCGAGCCGGATGATGCCGCACTCGTCCAGGTTGCGCAGCATCTCCTCGCTCACGTTGCTGATGTCCCGGGTGATCTCCTCGGGGCCCAGCTTGGTGTCGCGGGCCACCACCTCGAACTCCTCCACGTGCACGGAGGTGAACACGTCCTCCTTGACGGTGCGTTCGGAGATGAGGATGGAGTCCTCGTAGTTGTAGCCGCACCAGGGCATGAAGGCCACGAGCAGGTTCTTGCCCAGGGCCAGTTCGCCGTCGCGGATGCCCGGGCCGTCCGCCAGGACCTCGCCCTTCTTCACGCGCTGGCCCACCTGGACCCGCGGGATCTGGCCGAAGCAGGAGTTCTGGTTGGACTTGTGCCACTTCTGCAGCTGGTAGTTGCGCACGCCGCCCAGGTTGGGGTGGATGTCGCCGTCGTAGCAGACCACCACGCGCTCGGCGTCGGCGTAGTGCACCAGGCCGTCGGCCTCGGCCAGCAGGCAGGAGCCCGAGTCGCGGGCCACCACGCCCTCCATGCCGGTGCCGACCAGCGGCTTCTCGGCGTTGAGCAGGGGCACGGCCTGGCGCTGCATGTTGGAGCCCATGAGGGCGCGGTTGGCGTCGTCGTGCTCCAGGAAGGGAATGAGCGCGGCGGACACGGACACGATCTGCGAGGGGCTGATGTCCATCAGCGTGATGTCCTCGCGCGGCATCATGGAGACCTCGCCGTTGAGGCGGGCGGAGACCATGGGATTGGCGAACCCGCCCTCCTCGGTGAGGGGCGCGTTGGCCTGGGCCACCACCTCGCCGGCCTCGCGGGTGGCGTCCATGAACATGACCTCGTCCGTGAGCTTGTGGTCCTGGACCACCCGGTACGGGGTCTCGATGAACCCGAAGTCGTTGACCTTGGCGTAGGTGGTCAGGGACACGATGAGGCCGATGTTCGGTCCTTCCGGGGTCTCGATGGGGCAGATGCGGCCGTAGTGGGAGGTGTGCACGTCGCGCACCTCGAACCCGGCGCGCTCGCGGGTCAGGCCGCCGGGGCCCAGGGCGGACAGGCGGCGCTTGTGGGTGACTTCGGAAAGCGGGTTGGTCTGGTCCATGAACTGGCTGAGCTGGGAGGTCCCGAAGAACTCCTTGAGCACGGCCGCCACGGGCTTGGGATTGATGAGGTCGTGGGGCATGAGCGTGGCCACTTCCTGGAGGCTCATGCGCTCCTTGATGGCCCGCTCCATGCGCACCAGGCCGATGCGGTACTGGTTCTCCACCAGCTCGCCCACGGGCCGCACGCGGCGGTTGCCCAGGTGGTCGATGTCGTCGGCCGGGCCGTGGGTGTCCTTGAGGCGGCAGAGCACCCGGACCGCCAGCAGGATGTCCTCGTTGCCCAGGGTGCGCAGGTCCAGGGGCATCTCGATGCCCAGGCGGGAGTTCAGCTTGTAGCGGCCCACGCTGGAGAGGTCGTAGTAGTCGGCCGAACGGAACAGGTTCTCGAAGAAGCTGGCCGCGATCTCCGGGGTGGGCGGGGAGCTGGGACGCAGGCGGCGGTAGATCTCGATCTGGGCCGACTCCATGTCCGTGGTCTTGTCCAGCATCAGGGTGTCGCGCATGGAGCTGGAGACGTCCATGCCGCGGGTGAACAGCACGCTGAAGGCGTCGATCTTGTTGTCCAGGATCTCGCCGATGATCTTGCCGTCCAGCTCGTCGGCGCACTGGGCCAGGACCTCGCCGCTCTTGGGGTGCACCACGTCGCGGGCCAGGTACAGGCCCTGCAGGGACGCGGGATCCACCTCCATGCGCTCCACGCCGCCGCGGATGAGGCGGTTGAACCCGGCCTTGGTGAGCGGCGTGCCGGCCTTGGCCACCACCTTGCCCTCGGGGGTGGCGAGGTCCACGTAGGCGTCTTCCTTGCGGTACTGGTCGCTCTTGAGCGCCCGGTACACCCGGCCCTTCTCCACCGTGTAGTCCTCGGCGTCGTAGAAGTAGTCGAGGATGTCCTGGCGGCTCAGGCCCATGGCCTTGAGCAGGATGGTGGCGGGCATCTTGCGGCGCCGGTCGATGCGCACGTACAGGATGTCCTTGTGGTCGAAATCGAAGTCCAGCCAGGAGCCGCGCATGGGGATGATGCGGCAGGAGTAGAGCACGGTGCGGCTGGAGTGCGTCTTGCCCGAGTCGTGCTCGAAGATGATGCCGGGCGAGCGCTGGAGCTGGTTGACGATGACCCGCTCGGTGCCGTTGATGATGAAGGTGCCCTTCTCGGTCATCAGCGGGATGGTGCCGAAATAGATTTCCTGTTCCTTGATGTCGCGGATGGTGCGCGACTCGGACTCCTCGTCCACGTCATAGACCACCAGGCGGACCATGATGCGGATGGGGGCTTCAAAGGTCAGGCCTTTGGAGATGCACTCCTCCTGGTCGTACTTGGGCTCGCCGATCTCGTAGCTCACGTACTCCAGGCTGGCGGTTCTGTTGAAGTCCTCAATGGGAAACACCGAGCGGAACACGCCCTCCAGCCCGATGTCCGCGCGGCTGGCCGCCGGAACGTCGTCCTGCAGGAACTTGCGGTAGGACTCCGTCTGCAGGTCCAACAGATTGGGGATCGCCAGGGTGTTGGTGATTTTTCCGAACTCTTTCCTGAGCTGAAGCATGATGCCCTCACGTGATGGCGTTAAGGCGTTTGGCACGGCACGGACGGCACGGCCGGCAAACGCCTCGTGGGGAGATCGGCTCCGGCCCTGGGGAAGGGCCGGGCGGTTATGAAGTTGGCGCGGGAAAACAGGGCCTAGTTCATATCCATACCACGCAGCGCGAAGAGCGCAAGCCCCCATTCGGGGGCTGCGCTCTTCGCGATGTGGTTATGAATTGCTACTTGACCTCAACGCTCGCGCCAGCCTCTTCGAGCTGCTTCTTGGCCTCGGCGGCCTCGTCCTTGCTCACGCCCTCCTTGATGGGCTTGGGAGCTTCGTCCACCAGGGCCTTGGCCTCCTTGAGGCCCAGGCCGGTGATGGCGCGCACGGCCTTGATGACGGCGATCTTGTTGTCGCCGACGCCGGCCAGGACGACATCGAACTCGGTCTTCTCCTCTTCCTCGGCGGCGCCCTCGGCGGGACCGGCGGCCACGGCCACGGCGGCCACGGGGGCGGCGGCGGAGACGCCGAACTTCTCTTCGAGCTCCTTGATGAACTCGGCGAGGTCCAGAACCGTCATATTGGAGATGAACTCGACGACCTGCTCTTTGGTCACAGACATGGTATTTTCCTCCTGGGGATGATTCGCACGCTTACTCGCGCGCCCTTGGGCCTTACGCGGCTTCCTTCTGGTCCTTGATGGCGTTCAAGGCGTACAGGAAGGTCCGCAGCAAATTGGCGAACACGCACACGAAGCTGGTGGGCACCGCATTCATGGTGCCGAGGAGTCGAGCCAGCATCTCCGGCTTGCCGGGGAGCTTGGCCAGTTCCTTCACCGCTTCGTCGTCAAGATACTTGCCCTCAAGAGAGCCGTACTTCAGGGCGAACTTCTTGTTCGTCTTGGCGTAGTCGGCCAGGGCCTTGGCCAGGGCGACGGGATCTTCGTAACCCAGGGCAACGGCGCAGTTCTCTTTCATGTGGTCGTTCAGGACCTTATGGGGGGAATCCGTGAACGCCAACCGGGCCAGAGTGTTCTTGACGACTTGGTAGTCGACGCCGACCTCGCGCAGCTTCACGCGGAGTTCCGTCAGGGACTCCACGCTCATGCCCTTGAAGTCGGTGACAACGGCAATGCTCGCCCGCTGAGCCTTGGCGCTCAGTCCGTCGATGATCTGGGCTTTTTCTTGCCTGTTCACAACACCACTCCTTATACCTCATGACCCGGAAAGTCGGTCAAAGCCTCGTCTCGGCAGGAGATTAAGGGCACAGCCCGCCTGCTTTCTCCGACTCGACTCTCCGAAGAGTATGTAAACCCCCGCCCCGTCCGTTCCAAGGGACGGGGCAAGGGGGGATTGCCGGTGTCCGGCTAGGCCTCCAGGAAACGACGGATGTCGTTGGGGTCGATCTTGAAGCCCGGGCCCATGGTGGTGGCCACGGCCATGGCCTTCATGTAGGTGCCCTTGGAGGACGACGGCTTGAGGCGGTTCACGGTCTCCAGCAGCGCCTTGAGGTTCTCCAGCAGCTTCTCGGGGCCGAAGGAGACCTTGCCGATGGAGGCGTGCAGCACGCCGGCCTTGTCCACCTTGAACTCCACCTTGCCGGCCTTGAGTTCCTTCACGGCCTTGGCGACGTCCGGGGTGACGGTGCCGGTCTTGGCGTTGGGCATGAGCCCACGCGGACCGAGCACGCGGCCGACCTTGCCCACCAGGGCCATCATGTCCGGGGTGGCCACGGCCTTGTCGAACTCCAGCCAGCCGCCCTGGATCTTCTCCACCAGGTCCTCGGCGCCCACTTCGTCGGCGCCGGCGGCCTTGGCCTCGGCCTGCTTCTCGCCCTTACAGAAGGCCGCCACGCGCACGGTCCGGCCCAGCCCGTTGGGCAGGGTCACGGCGCCGCGCACCATCTGGTCGGAATACTTGGGATCGACGCCGAGGTTGATGGCCACGTCCACGGTCTCGTCGAACTTGGCGTAGGACGAGCCCACGGCCTTCTTCACGGCGTCTTCGATGAGCAGCCGCTGGTTGGTGTCGTGGCCCTCGGCCGCGCTCACGTATTTCTTGCCATGCTTCGCCATGATCTGGTCCCTCGCTAGCCTTTGACTTCGATGCCCATGCTGCGGGCGGTGCCCTCGATGCAGCGCATGGCGGCGTCGAGATCCTTGGCGGTGAGATCGGGCAGCTTGAGCTGAGCGATCTCGCGCACCTGCTCCCGGGTGACCTTGCCGACCTTCTCCTTGTTGGGGACGCCGCTGCCCTTGTCGAGCTTGGCGGCCTTGACCAACAGCACGGAGGCGGGCGGGGTCTTGGTGATGAACGAGAAGGAACGGTCGGCGTACACGGTGATGATCACCGGGACGATCATCCCCTTCTGGTCCTGCGTCTTGGCGTTGTACGCCTTGCAGAACTCCATGATGTTGACGCCGTGCTGGCCCAGGGCCGGCCCCACGGGGGGGGACGGATTGGCCGCGCCAGCCGGGATTTGCAGCTTGATCTTGCCAGTGATTTTCTTGGCCATTGTCGTATCCTCGAATACTTGCCCGGCCCCGGTCGGGGCCCCGGCCTAGTGGGAAATCAGCCCTTGTCCACCTGTACGAAATCGAGCTCCACAGGCGTCTGGCGGCCGAAAATTGAAACGGACACCCGCAGCTTGCCCTTGTCGTAATTCACGTCCTCGACCACCCCGTTGAAACCGGAGAAGGGGCCGTCGATGACCCGCACGTCGTCGCCGCGCTGGAAATCGAACTTGGGCCGCGGCTGTTCCTGACGCGACTCCATGATCTTCAGGATGGCCTCGGCCTCGGAGTCCCGCATGGGCGTGGGCCGGCTCTTGCCTCCGACGAACCCCGTCACCCGGGGGATGGATTGGATGAGGTGCCAAGTATCGTCGGTCAGCACCATCTTGATCATCACGTAGCCGGGGTAGAACTTGCGCGTGGTCGTGCGTTTCTCGCCCTTGACCATCTCCACGACCTTCTCCGTGGGCATGACCACTTCCTCGATGAGGCCGCCGTCCTGTCCGGTGCGCATCATCTCGCGAATGGTCTGCTCCACCCGATGCTCGAAGCCCGAGTAGGTGTGGACGATGTACCAGCGGGCCCGCCCAGAGGACGGAGTTTCCAACACGTTCTCGCTCATGATAACCCGCCCGGCTACAGAATCACGCTCAGAAGCTTGGTCAGTCCGAAATCCACCAACCCAAGGAACACGGAGGCCACCACCGTGAAGATGAGCACCGCCACGCTGGTGGAGATGGTCTCCTTGCGGCTGGGCCAGACCACCTTCTTCATCTCCGCCTTGGACTGCTCGAAGAATTCGCGC
>JBFWIY010000029.1:0-12774 GCA_050255855.1 Desulfovibrionaceae bacterium | reverse complement strand
AGACAGCGAGCGCCAACAACACAAATACACACGCTCGCCCGGGGCGCAAGAGGCTTGTTGTAAACTTTATCAGTTTAGTCGGAATTAACCGCTGAATGAACGCTGGGGGCGCTGCCCCCTGCACCCCCCGCCAGAGGGCCTCGGCCCTCTGGACACCCTATGGCGCGAAGGGGTCTTTCCGGCGGTACGCCGTAAAGACCCCTTCGCGCTGGGCAGGCCAGGCAAAACCATTTATTTTGTGACCATCCTCAAGCGAAAAGTCCTGGTTCGAGCGTGCTCGAACCAGGACTTTTCGCTTGTATGAGGGGGTCTGGGGGAAATCATTCCCCCCAGCGGGGGCCTGGGGGCAGCGCCCCCAGATATTCACCAGCAAAAAGCCCCTGGCCGCGTGCGCAGCCAGGGGCTTTGGAGTGCTTGTCGCTTCGCGCGGCTACCAGTTGGCGTCGGCGAAGGGGTTGGAGCCCAGGCCGAAGTCGGCTTCGGGCTCGCCGCCCACGGCGGGGGCGCCGGAGGCATCGCCGCCGGCGGCAGCGCCGGCATCGGCCCCAGCGGCTGCGCCACCGGCAACGCCGGCCACGACCACGCCCTGGGCCTTCACCTTGGCGACTTCTTCCATGAGCTGCTCAAGCTTCTTGATGTGCTCGTCCATCTTGGCGTTGGACACCTGGAGCTTCACATCGCCCTGGGCGGCCTGGTCCTCAAGGGGCTTCAGCTTGGCCTTGAGCGCCTTGACCTCGTCGCCCTTGGCGGCGGCGTCGGCGGTCAGCTTCTCCACCTGGGCGGAGAGGGCGGCGTTGGCGGCGCGCAGCTCGGCCATCTGGTTCAGGATGGCCTGGGCCTGGGCCAGGGCGGCGGCGGGCAGGGGCTTGATGGCGACCTTTTCGCCGAGGCCGGTGATCTCACCGGCGGCGGCCTTGGCCAGCTGCGGCTCCTGCTCGTAGATCCAGGCCTTGGACAGGGCGGCGGCGATGGGAGCGAACTCGGCATCGACCTCGTTCTGGGTCAGGAAGGACAAGAGTTCGATCGTGCCCGCATCGGCGGCGCCAGCGCCCTTGAGGCAGGACACGAAGGTGTTCATGGGGAATATTTTCGCTTCAGCCATGGGATTCCTCCTTATGGTCAGGAAAGCCTGATGTTTCGTTGGTATCGCTTACCTGTCGCCGCTACTTCAGCTCGCCCATGGGCAGGCGGCCGATCTTGCGTGCGTAGGCCAGGGCCACAGTACGGTAGACCACGTGCCCAAGCTTGGACCAGGGCAGGTAAGCCAGCAACATGAACACGAAGATCAGGTGCAGGTAGTAGGTGGGGTAGGCCAGCATCTTCTGCCCGATGAGGCGGAAGATTTCGCTGCCGATGCCGGTGAGGGCGATGCCCCAGATGACCGCGATCAGATACCAGTCGTACCAGTTGGACGTGCTCTTGGCGGCGTCCAGCGCGCTGCGGCGGCTGGTGAGCTTGGTCAGGCCGATGACCAGGGCGATGGCGCCCGCGTTGGCCAGAAGCTTGACCGGGCTCCACAGGGGCATGGGGGTGTGCCCGGCCCAGGCGATGAGCCCGGCGAGGCCGCCCTCAAGACCCATGACCTTCTGCAGGAACCACGCGCCGAACCAGTGGCCCACGGCCACGACGCTGGTGACGATCATCAGCGCGATGAAGGCGTAGAACACGAGCAGGTGGCCCTTGACGCGCTCCTTGTCCTTCTCCTCCACGCCGCAGTTGCTGAAGCGGCTGTGCTGCGCCACTTCGCTCTTGAGGGTGTCGATGAGGCAGGACAGGAAGCTGGGCTCGGCCCCGCGGCCCACGATGTAGGTGCGCGGCATGGATTCGAAGCTCTTGAGCAGGTTGGCGATGCCGCCGGCGAAGGCGAAGGCCATGAAGGCGAACACCGCGCCGAAGATCGGGTCGATGGTGTAGTCGCCGGGGAAGAGGCCGCCGTAGATGATGGCGCCCTCGGCCGCGACCTTGAGCTCGTGGCCGTCGACCACGAACAGCGGGAACGCGGTGCCCAGCTTGCCCGCCATGATGGACCAGATGACCAGGTACAGCACGGCGGGGATGAGGAACAGGATGGGGAAGTACTTGGAAGAACTCATCCACGTTCCGATGATGGCGGGCTTGGCCAGGTTGCGGTAGGCCATGTTGCGCAGCGCGGCGAGCAGGTCGCCGGGCTTGGCGCCCCGCGGGCACAGATCAGAGCAGGTGCCGCAGTTGTGGCACAGCCAGATGTCGATGTCGTTGAGCAGGCGGTCCTTGAGTCCCCACTGCGCCCAGACCATCTCCTTGCGGGGATAGGGGGCGTCTGCCGGGGAGAGCGGGCACGCGACGGAGCACGTGGCGCACTGGTAGCATTTCTTGAGCGACTCTCCGCCCACCTGCTGCAGCTCCTGAATGAATTTCAGGTCCGGTTGAACCCTGACGGTGTTCGACATGGTTCCAAACCTCCTAGTAGCCCTTGAACGGGTTGGGCCCGAACTTGGTGATGACTTCGGTCATGAAGCGTTCAATGATCCCCGGCACCTTGTCGTACTCGTCGATGGACACTTCGTACTGCTCCACGCGCTCGGCCTCGACGCCCAGGCGTCCCAGGGACTCGGCGATGTTGACCTTGCGGCGGCTGCACAGCTCGGAGCCCTTGACGAAGTGGCACTGATAGTCCGGGCCGTACTTGCAGCCCAGCATGATCACGCCGTCCACGCCCTTGGAGACCGCGTCGGCCACCCAGATGGCGTTGACCGAACCCAGGCAGCGCACGGGCACGAAGCGCACGAACGGGCTCCAGCTCTTGCCCCGGAAGGCGGCCATGTCCAGCGCGGGGTAGGCGTCGTTTTCGCAGCAGAGCACGATGACGCGCGGTCCGCCCGCCACCATGTCGTCCGGAACGTAGACTTCCTTGATCATGGAGCCGATCTGGTCGATGTTGTAGTTGTCGAAGCTGATGACGCGCTCGGGGCAGGCGCCCATGCAGGTGCCGCAGCGGCGGCAACGCGTCGGATTCGGCTTCGGCGTACCCTTTTCATCGTCGTCCAGCGCGCCGAAGGGGCATTCCTCGGTGCAGCGCTTGCACTGGGTGCAGCGCTGGAAGTTGAAGATGGGGTAGCTCATGTCGCCGCTTCTGGGGTGCACGGCCACGCCGCGATTGGCGCTGCCGATGCACTGGACGGCCTTGAGCACGGCGCCGGCCGCGTCTTCGCGGGCGGTGGCCATGGTCATGGGCTGGCGCACGCAGCCGGCCGCGTACACGCCGGTGCGGCGGGTCTCGTAGGGGAAGCAGATGTAGTTGGAGTCCGCGAACCCGTCGAACAGGTCAAGGTCCGGGAAGCCGGGGCCCTGGCGGTACGAGAAGTTCATGGTGGGATCAAGGGCGGTGACGGGCACCACGGCCGTGGGCAGGACCACAAGGTCGGCCTTCAGCTCGATGTCCGCGCCCAGCAGGGTGTCTTTGGCGCGCACCAGCACGCCGCCGTCGGAGTCTTCCGCAACGCCGGTGATGGTGGCCTTGGAGAGCATGATGCCCGCCTCGTCCTGCGCGGCCTTGTAGTAGCGCTCGTTGATGCCCGGAACCATCATGTGGTCGTAGAGCACATAGGCCACGGCGCCCGGCAGCTTCTCGGTGACGTACCCGGCCTGCTTGAGGGCCACCAGGCTGGTGAGCTCGGAGCTGTAGGCCAGGTGCTTGGCGCTTTCCTTGGAGGGGTAGGCCACAACCTCGGGCTCGCCCTCGGGGGCGGCTTCCGGAAGGGGCTCAACCGGGGCGCAGACCTCCGCGGTGCCGGCGACGGCGTCCTTGGTGCACAGGCCCACGTCGGTCAGGATGGCGACGGAGGCCGGAGCCTTGCCGTCGGAGGGGCGCTTGATCTCGCCCGCCTTGGCCATGGCCTCGAACTCGGCCGCGGTGACGACGTTCTTGATGGAGCCGTAGCCCATGGGGGCCAGGAAGCCCTTGTCGCCGGGCACCCAGCCGGTGGCCAGCACCACCGCGCCGATCTCCAGCTTCTGCTCGCCGCCGGCGTTCACCGTGGCGGTGTACAGGCCGGGCGCGCCCTCCAGGGACA
This sequence comes from Desulfovibrionaceae bacterium, assembly GCA_050255855.1. Taxonomy (GTDB): domain Bacteria; phylum Desulfobacterota; class Desulfovibrionia; order Desulfovibrionales; family Desulfovibrionaceae. The sequence goes on along the minus strand of JBFWIY010000029.1, from coordinate 8,722 downwards.
CCAGCTCGGCACTGGTGAGCACCTTGATCTTCGGGCTGGCGGTCACGGCCTCGATGAGGGCGGCCACGCCGGTGTCCTCGGACTTGGTGTAGGGGTGGCTCAAGGGGAAGGACTTGTACATGGTCGCGGCCTTGCCGCCGAGCTGGGCGGCCTTCTCGACCAGGACAACGTCCTTGCCGATCTTGGCGCCCTCAAGCGCCGCGGTGAGGCCGGTGAAGCCGCCGCCGAGGACCATGATGGTCTGGAAGGTCTCGGGCGCCTCCGGGGCGGGGATGCGGCTCTTGGAGAGCTTCATCATGCCCATGCGGACGTAGTCCTTGGCGATGAGCGGCAGCTGTCCGGGGACCTTGGCGTCCTCCTTGAAGCTCCACACGCACTGCTCGCGCAGGTTCACGCGCTCCACCTGGACGGCCTGGCCGAACTGGAAGATGTCCCACTTCACGCGCGGGGAGCAGGCGCAGAGCACAACGCCGTCAAGTCCCTCGGCGGCGATGTCGGCCTCGATCTCGGCCTTGCCCTCGGGGCTGCACAGCACCGCGCTCTTTTTGACCACGGGGCAGATATTGGCGAGTTTACTTTTTTTAGCGTAGTCCACCAGCTCGTCCACATTCAGGGACTTGCCGATGTCGCATCCTTCACAGATATAAACTCCGAGCTTTTCAGCCATGAGCTACCTCCCCACCACAGTTTGAATGGCTTTCATGGCGGCGCCGGTGCCGGTCTGGGCGCTTTTCATGACGTCCAGAGGCAGTTTGGCGCAGCCAGCGGCGATGACGCCCTTGTCGTCTCCGCCGATGATGAAGCCGTCTTCGTCGACAGGAACCTGAACAGGGAGCTTGGTCCCGGCGCAGCTGGGCTGCATGCCGGTGGCCAGCACCACGAGGTCGAACTTCTCTTCGCTCTTGATGCCGGTGACGGCGTCTTCAACGGTGACGATGGGGCTCTGGCACTCGCACTCGACGATCTTGGCGACCTTGCCCTTGACGAGCGAGAGCTTGTCGTCGGCCGCGACCTTCTGCATGAAGTTGTCGTAGCGGCCCGGGGTGCGCAGGTCGATGTAGTAGATGGTGATGCGGGCGTCCGGGTTCTTCTCGCGCAGGTAGGTGACATGCTTGAGCGAGGCCATGCAGCAGATGTACGAACAGTAGTTCAGGTGGTTCTCGTCGCGGGAGCCCGCGCACTGCACGAAGGCGATGCGCTTGGGCGCCTTGCCGTCGGAGGGGCGCAGGATCTGGCCGCCGGTGGGGCCGTTCGGGGCGGCCAGGCGCTCGAGCTGCATGTTGGAGACCACGTTCTTGAGCTTGCCAGCACCAAGGTTGGTCAGCTTCGCCATGTCATAGGGCTTCCAGCCGGTGGCCCAGACGATTGCGCCGACCTGCAAGTCCAGGGTCTTCTCGGCGTCGGCGGGCTCGATGGCGCCGTAGGGGCAGGCGGCCGCGATGGCGTCCAGCTCGCCGGGGGCGCAAGCGGCCGCGTCGACAACGTAGCGCTGCGGGAAGGCGAAAAGATGCGTGCGGTAGGCGACCTTGCGATCGGAGACGCCGAAGTCGAATTCGCTTGCGACCGTTGTGGTGGCGGCCTTTTCACAGTCGCCGCACATGGTGCAGTTGGCGTTCACGTGGCGGGGGCGGATCTTGACCTTGACGTCGAAGGCCCCGGGGCCGCCTGCAACGCTGACCACCTCGGCCATGGTGAAGAACTTCACCTTGGGGTTGTTTTTTATGCGCTGAAACTGGATTTCCAGACCGCAGGAGGGCGGGCAGAGTTTCGGGAAATACTGGTTGAGCTGCGCCACCCGACCGCCGAGATATGGATTCGTCTCGACGATGTACACCTCGTGGCCGACTTCTGCGGCCTCAAGGGCGGCGGTGATCCCGGCGAATCCGCCGCCGACGACGAGAATACTGTTGTTCGACATTCGCTGTCCTCCCTCTGTAGTGTGCCAGAATGGCGTCTTTCGCCGCTCTGGGCCGATGGGCTCTTATGCCTCGGCGTGGGATTCCCCTTGCCCGTAGGAAGGCTTGGCCTAAACAAAAGCCCTTGCTGGGCTTTTGCGGCGTTCGCCCCCATGCTGGCGGAAATTGCCCCAGCCGTGAAAATGGCCCGAACCCGGACTGCAACTGTGAAGTTCCAGCACGGGTTCAGACCACTTCCCCGCCTGGGATGTGTGGCGGCTGCGGGCCTTTTGAGCCCGCAGCCGCCGATGTCAACTCGCTATCCCTTACTAAGCGTCAGGGATGATCTGGATGTAAGGCTTCTTGAAGATCTTCACTTCTTTCTTGGCCGGGTCGTACTTCGAGTTCACGAAGCACTTCCACTTGGAGTCGTCCAGGCCCATCGCGTCGCCACGATAGTAGAAGCCGGGGTAACGGGTCTCTTCGCGGAACTCGATGTGCTGCAGGTGCAGGCGGACAGTCCACAGGCGGTGGAACTGCTCCCAGGCACGCATCAGCTCGTGCAGGTCGCGGGCGGCCAGCTTCTTGCTGTCCTCCTCGAGCATGCCCATGAGCCAGAAGGCGGTCTTCAAGAGAGCGCCGGAGGTCATGTACAGGGTGGCGCAGCCTCCGCCGTACTCGTCCGAGCACTTGATGAGACGCATCATGAAGTTCTTCGGAGTGATGTAGTTCGGGTTGATCTCCGGAGCGGTGGAAGCACCCTTGAACTGCTCGTAGGTGTACCAGGGCTGGTAGATCTCCTTGGCGAGGTCAGCGGCCTTCACCGACAGTGTCGGCTTGAAGTCCTTGTGATCCACGACCCAACGGACCATCGCCTTGCCGGCGATGCGGCCTTCAGCGTGGGAGCCGGAGGAGAACTTGTGGCCGGAGGCGCCGACGCCGTCCGCGCAGGTCCAGAGACCTTCGACGGTGGTCATGCGGTTGTAGACCTTGCCGTTGGCGGCGCGGACTTTGTACTCCTCGGGAACCCAGGCCTCGTCCGGACCGGAAACCCAGATGCCGCAGCAACCGGAGTGCGAACCGAGCAGGTACGGCTCGGTGGGCATGATCTCGGAGCCACGCTCTTCAGGAGCGCAGTTGGTGCAGGCCCACAGGTTGGCCATGCCGACGCACATGTCGAGGAAGTCTTCCCAGGCTTCGCTCTCAAGGTGCTTCCAGAGGGGGCTCTTGAAGTCGCCATTGATGGTGGTGGTCAGCGCGGTCTTGGTGTCCATGAAGATGGGACCACGGCCTTCACGCATTTCACGCAGCATCATGTGGTTACGCAGGCAGGTCGGGATGATGTGACCCTTGGCGTAGCCGCGATCCTCGTAGGGCTTCAGCATGGCGCGGTTGGTGGCGCAGTAGTCTTCGCCCTTGTAGTTCGTGGCCTTGGCCTTGAACAGAAGGAACCAGGCGCCGACCGGGCCGTAGCCGTCCTTGAAGCGGGCGGGCACGAAGCGGTTTTCCATCATGGTCATTTCAGCGCCAACCTGAGCGCACATGGTGTAGGTGGAACCGGCGTTCCACACGGGGTACCAGGCGCGGCCCATGCCTTCACCAGTGGAGCGGGGACGGAACACGTTGACCGCGCCGCCGCAAGCCACCAGACAGGCATTGCAGGTGAAGACGTACACTTTGTTCTCACGGGTGCTGAAGCCCACGGCGCCGGCGATGCGGTTCGGGGTGTTGGCATCCAGGAGAAGCTTCACGATGAAGATGCGCTCCAGGTAACGGTCGTCGCCCAGGGCCTTCTTGGCGGCTTCCGCCACGATGACCTTGTAGGACTCACCGTTGATCATGATCTGCCAGCGGCCGGAACGCACGGGGGCGTCGCCGTTGCGCAGGGACAGGCCAGCGGCCTTGGCCTGGGCGCCGTCGAGGTTGTGGCCGTCTTTCTTGATCCAGACGGGCAGGCCCCACTCTTCGAACAGGTGAACGGAGTCGTCGACGTGACGGCCCAGGTCGTAGATCAGGTCTTCGCGGACGAGACCCATGAGGTCGGTGCGGACCATGCGGACATAGTCGTCGGCCTTCTGCTCTTTGCCAACGTAGGTGTTGATGGCGGAAAGGCCCTGGGCCACGGCGCCGGAGCGCTCGAGGGAGGCCTTGTCCACCAGCAGGATGGAGATGCCGCCGATCTTGTCGGCCCAGCGGCAGGCTTCAAAAGCGGCGCCGCAATTGCCCATGCCGCCGCCGACCATCAGGATGTCGGCGTGCTGCTCAACGATCGTCGGCTCCGCCAGGGGAACGCCTTTGACGATTTCTTTAGAAGGAATCTGAGGCATAGCTACCTCCGTATGCTCTCTAGAGTTGATTGAAAGATTTCAAAGCCTTCGCAACTCAAATCAAGCGGCAGAACGCTGCCGTAGCTAGTCGCAGACGGCGTCGAGCCAGCACTGGCTCTTGTCGGCCTCAGCCATGTCGAACTTCTTCTGGATGGCGCCCTCGGGGGTGGTGAGGCAGGCCGCGCTCTCCGTGAACAGCAGCTCGTCGTTCAGGTCGCCACCTTCGGGCTTGCCGCCGAAGGGATCGATGGAGCCTTCCGGGGTGGTGCGGATGGGGAACTTGAAGCGCTTCACGGAACCGTTGCGGAACTTGACGGTCCACATGATGTCTTCAGCCGAACGCATGGGGATGGAGGTACCACCCATAGGTGCGAAGTCGGCGTAGGGGCGGGCTTCGATGGCGCCCTGGGGGCAGATTTTCACGCAAGAGTAACATTCCCAGCAGGCATCAGGCTCCTGGTTGTAGGCCTTCATGGCCTCGGGGTCCAGAATCATGAGGTCGTTCGGGCAAATGTACATGCAGGCGGTCTTCTCGCCACCCTTGCAGCCGTCGCATTTTTCCGGATTGACAAAGGTCGGCATAACACTTCCTCCTAACAGGTTTAAATTAAAGCAGTTACCGACACGATCCACAGCCAACTACGTGCTCAATAAAGGGCACGGACTTGTGAAAAATCACAATTACCCAGCCCGCCCCGGGGTGTCAAGGCGAAAGTGAATTTTTGAACAAGGCTTTCGCCCTGTCATTTCACCACGCCTGAAAACCGGGACAAGCATGGCCAATTTCCGCGCCTGGCATCCGGTTGGGGCCGGTTTTGCCTATTGCGGTCATGGCTTTGGCTCTTCGCGAATGTTCCGCAAGCCGTCTTTTTTTGCCGTAGCTCAAGGGCTCATACCCCAGCTCATGCTGTTTGCGCAAGCCCTTTTTCGGAATTATCCGAGAGCCCTGCACCGAGGAAAGGCCGAGTGCCCACCTTTTTTCCATTCCCGGCGCGCAGTTTCCCCAAGCCCTGAGAAAATGCACTTGACACAAGTTTCACAATCGGCGCATAGTGGGGCTGCTTAATTCGTCCTGGGGCTGCGTTTTTTCCGCATTTGGCCCTAAGGTTAGACGCCCAAGGCGCCTACCACGGACACAGACCCCTAGAGCCCCGGGGCTTGCGCGTAGAGCGAGCTCCCCAGAGGGGCCACGGTTTTGGCAGAGGTAATTGCACACTTCAACCCGGTTATTTTTAAGGAGAAACGGAGATGGCATCGAAACTCGTTCCCCCTCATGGCGGAAAAGGCCTCGTCTGCGCACTGCTGGAAGGCGCTGCTCTTGCCGCTGAAATCAAGAAGGCCGCGGGCCTGAAGAAGATCGAAATCTCCTCCCAGGAGAAGGGCGACCTGATCATGATGGGCATCGGCGGCTTCAGCCCGCTGACCGGCTTCATGGGCAAGGCCGACTGGAAGAGCGTGTGCGAGAAGATGACCCTGACCGACGGCACCTTCTGGCCCATCCCCGTCATGCTCGCCACCGACGACGCCTCCGTCAGCGTCGGCGACGAGATCACCCTGGAGCGCAACGGCACCGTCATGGCCACCATGAAGGTCACCGAGAAGTTCGAGCTCACCGACGCCGAGAAGGTGTGGGAGTGCGAGAAGGTCTACAAGGGCGAAGGCGCCGACAGCCAGACCGACTTCATGGGCGTGGCCACCAAGGATCACCCCGGCGTGCAGATGGTGCTCGCCCGCAAGAAGTTCTGCCTCGCCGGTCCTGTGAAGGTCCTTTCCGAGGGCGGCTTCCCCGAGAAGTTCCCCGGCGTCTACAAGAGCCCCGCTCAGCTCCGCGCCGAGATGGACGAGCGCGGCTGGGCCAAGGTTGCCGCTCTGCAGTTGCGCAACCCCATGCACCGCTCCCACGAGTACCTGTGCAAGATCGGCGTTGAAGTGTGCGACGGCGTCGTCATCCACTCCCTGGTGGGCGCGCTGAAGCCCGGCGACATCCCGGCCGAAGTCCGCGTCGACGCCATCAACACCCTGGTCGAGCACTACTTCGTGAAGAAGAACGTCATCCAGGCCGGCTACCCCCTGGACATGCGTTACGCCGGTCCCCGCGAGGCCCTGCTGCACGCCCTGTTCCGTCAGAACTACGGCATGAACTTCCTGCTCGTGGGTCGTGACCACGCCGGCGTGGGCGACTTCTACGGCATGTTCGAGGCCCAGGAGATCTTCGACAAGATCCCGGTCTCCGGCGACAAGGCCAAGGACCTGCAGACCCAGCCCCTGAAGATCGACTGGACCTTCTACTGCGTGAAGTGCGACGGCATGGCCTCCATGCGCACCTGCCCCCACGGCAAGGAAGACCGCGTCATCCTCTCCGGCACCAAGCTCCGCAAGATGCTCTCCGAGGGCGGCGACGTGCCCGACCACTTCGGCCGCGAGGAGTGCCTCGTCATCCTGCGCAAGTACTATGCCGGTCTGACCGAGAAGGTCGAAGTCAAGATGCAGAAGGCCGCTTCCGGCGCTGGCATGTAATTGACCTGATCAGGCATCACGTCCACTCTAGGGGCGTCCTTCGGGACGCCCCTTTTTTGTGGAGCGTGCGCGCACGCCACGCCCCCCCTTGCCAGGAACCGCGCATTGCTGCTAGCGTCCAAACATGGGACAAATACTCGTCACCGGCGGCGCCGGATACATCGGTTCGCAGACCACCAAGCGGCTCAACGCCGCTGGCCTTGAGACCATCGTGCTCGACAACCTCTCCACCGGACACCGCGACTTCGCACGCTGGGGAGCCTTCATCCAGGGCGACCTGTGCGATGCCGACACCCTGGACCGGCTGTTCTCCAGCCGCACCATCGACGCGGTCGTCCACTTCGCCGCCGCGAGCCAGGTGGGCGAGAGCGTGCAAAAGCCGCTCTTCTACTACCAGAACAACGTCGGCGGAACCATCGCCCTCTTGTCCGCCATGCGCCGCCACAAGGTCGACACCCTGGTGTTCTCCTCCTCCTGCTCCGTGTACGGCCCGCCCTTTGACGGCCTGCTCACCGAGAACCACCCCTGCCTGCCCATCTCGCCCTACGCCAGAACCAAGCGCATGATGGAGGACGTGATGCAGGACATGGCGCGCGCCAGCGGGCTCAAGTACGTGGCCCTGCGCTACTTCAACGCCGCCGGGGCCGACCCCGACGCCGAGGTGGGCGAGCGCCACAACCCCGAGACGCACCTCATCCCCCTGCTGCTCCAGGTCGCCCTGGGCCAGCGCAGCCACCTGGACATCTTCGGCGATGACTACGACACCCCGGACGGCACCGCCATCCGCGACTACATCCACGTGCAGGATCTCGCCGACGCCCACATCCAAGCCCTGGCGCACCTGCAAAACGGCGGCGCAAGCGGCCCCATCAACCTGGGCAACGGCCAGGGCCATTCGGTCCGGCAGGTTGTCGAGGCCGCGCGGCAGGTGACCGGGCGCGAGATCCCCGTGCGCGTTGCGCCGCGCCGCCCCGGCGACTCGCCCCGGCTGGTGGGCGATGCGGCCAAGGCCCGCGCCGTGCTCGGCTGGAGCCCCAACTACGCCGACATCCGCGACATCATCGCCACCGCCTGGGCCTGGCACCAGAAGGAGACGCACCTGTCCCCGCCGCGCTGAGCGCCGGTGCCAAAGCGTCCGCTCCACCCAGCCCTTTGACATTTCCGACCGTACAGGTATTGTGCGCGCCGTACCGTACAAAAGTCAGGAGGCTGCCGCACATGCTCGTTCGCGACTGGATGACCAAGAACGTCATCACGCTGGGGCTCAAGACGACCGTCGTTGATGCCGCGGAAATAATGCGCACCAAGAAGATCCGGCAGTTCCCGGTCATCGACGTGAAAGGCTCCCTGGTCGGCATCGTCTCCGACCGCGACATCCGCGACGCCATGCCCTCGAAATACCTCCCCGGCGACAGCGCCAATGGCGGCAGCCTGGACAGCCTGCGCGCCGCGGACATCATGACTCCGGAACCCATGACCGTGTCGCCGACCACTCCCATCGACCTGGTGGCCAACATCCTCCTGCGCCACAAATTCGGCGGTCTGCCCGTTGTGGACGAGGCCGGTCGGCTCGTGGGCATCGTCACCGTGGCCGACGTGTTCCGCTTCCTCTGCGCCGCCAGCGGCGTGCAGCGCGGCGGACCGCAAATCGCCGTGCGCCTGGAGGCCAAGCCCGGGCCGCTCACCGCCATGCTCCAGTTCCTGCGCTCCGAAGGCATACGCTTCGCCAGCGTGTTCACCTCGCACGACCCCGCCTCCCCCGGCTTCCGCAACGCCTACCTGCGCGTGTCCGACCTGGGCGAACACAGCATGGACAGCCTCATCGCCACCCTGAAAGGAAAATATACCGTGCTGTTCTTCGTGGAGGACGGCCGCACCACCCTGCTGGAAGGCTAGGGACCGGAGCAAAGAGAAGAAAATATTCTTTTCTTGGGGGGGAATGATTCCCCCCAAACCCCCTCATACAAGCGAATCGGCCAGTTT